>JAFMSB010000104.1 GCA_017353815.1 Methylocapsa sp.
AAACCGCGATGCCGAAAGCTCCTTATCATCTGCATTGTAGCCTGTAGCCTTATGCATGTCAACTATGTTGATTTTTGCACAGGTGGCGCGTCCTGGCGCCGCGCGCGGCCGTCCGCTAATATTCCACGCGCAACTAAAGAGTTGCGCATTCCCGCGAATCATGGTAGGGCATGCGCAACCTGGAGGTTGCGAATGATACCCGATCGTATCGAGAAAAAGGTTCACCTGCGCTCGTCACTGGAGCGGGTTTGGCAAGCGATATCCAACGCTGAGCAATTTGGCCGCTGGTTTGGTGTCAATTTTGATGGCCCTTTCATAGCGGGCACGCGGCTCAAAGGCCGTATTGCTCCCACACAGGTCGATCCAGAGGTCGCAAAGCTCCAAAAGCCCCATGAGGGGAAGGTGTTTGACTTCGAGGTTGATCGAATCGAACCGATGAAGAGAATTTCATTTCGCTGGCATCCGTTCGCGATTGATCCGAACTTCGATTACTCAAAGGAGCCGATGACGCTAATCGTTTTTGAGCTTGAGGAGGTAGCGGACGGCGTTCTCCTGACGATATCGGAGTCCGGCTTCGATAAAATCCCCTTGGAACGGCGCGCGCAGGCATTCACCGCGAACGATGGAGGTTGGACGAAGCAGACCGGATTGATCCGGAAGTTCCTCACCTCAGACCTGGGAGCGTAACGAATTGCAGCTAGACAAAGGCGTCAAATGCCCCGAGCTAAAAACGTTCCCAAGCTGAACGGGGTGGCCCCGGTATTCGACGCGCTCGGCGATCGGACACGGCTTGGCATCGTCTCGCGGCTGAGTGCGCGCGGTCCATTGACAACCGTGAATCTCACCTCCGCGACCACCCTTTCGCGGCAGGCTATCTCAAAACACCTGCAAACACTTGCGGACGCCGGGATCGTTCGAAGCCGGCGCGATGGGCGCGACCGTGTGTGGGCGCTTCGCACCGAAAGGTTCGTGGAAGCGCGGAATCTGCTCGCCGAAATCTCGGGCCAATGGGATGAGGCATTGAAACGACTCAAATATCTCGTCGAAGAGACGAAAGATTGAGGTATCATGTACATTTTTAGATGCAGACAGCGTCCTTCGCGGCCGCTTGTCTTTAAATTGCTGCTTGGCCTTATACCGAAGGAATTCTTACATACGGCAAAACATATCGTCCAAACTTTCGGTGAACAGGATTTGGAGCGGCATCGCCCTCAGCCACAATTCACACGCGCCTCTTCGAGGCCGCGCGCACGGCCGGTCTCTACTGGTCTTCACCACCACGCGGAACCGGGTCTCGCGCTGCAAAGCACCGGAGGCCGTCTGATCGATATCCTCTTTTTCCGGCAACGGCCCGATTTGGCCATTGCCGGAATTGCGTCTCTGTTATATTATCTATGACGTTATACATATAGCGACATTTGTCTAACCGGCGCTCCCCCAACCCGGTGAGGCGTATGGTCGCCTTGCCGGAGCCCAAAGAATTACCAAGATGAGATTACCCTTCGCCGCAATCGCCGCCGCCTTATGGATCATCCCGCTGCAAGCTCAGACGTCGGGTCCGTCGGGGATCCAAGGGGTTGAGAGCGACGATTTTAGCCCGGTGATGAAGATCAACGGGGTCGTCCAGTCGGACAATCCCTTGGGCGGGATCGCCAAAAGGTGGAGTTTGCGAAGCTTTGTCGGCAAATTCAGTGGCGTCACAAAACATCAGCTCTACGTGAGCTTGGATTACTTTTCAGCGGCAAGCCGCAAGCGATTCAACGAGGCGAGCGATAACTCCGCAACGCGCTTGGAAGTGACCTCTATTGCCAACGAATCCGAGTACGGGTGCTCGAAAAATGCCTTTGCATATGGCTGCCATTACTCACAAGACCTAGGGATAGAACTCGCGGCAGAAGCTTTGCGCGCCCACGCGGCTGCCGGATATCCTATTAAGGTCACAGCGAAAAGCGGCGAGTCTTTCATCCTTGTCATCTCACCCGGCCAGATTGCAGCGCAGCTTGATACGGTTGAGAGATGCCTCAAATATGTTCACGCGCACAACGACGCCGCGCCGGGCCCGCAAGGCCCACAACTCACAAAGCATTCGCAACTCGGATTTAAAGCGTCGGAAATTACCGATGAACTTTCGGCGAAAACGGGAATGCAAAAGGGTCCCGGAATCGTGGTTTTCGAGGTTACGCCGGGGTCGGTTGCCGAACGGGCTGGGCTGAAAGTTAAGGACAGGATCATGGCCGTTGCGGGCTGTGGCCCGCGCATTGACTCGAAAGCCGCGATGCAAAAATGCCTCGCCCGGAAAAAAGCCTATATCGGTATGGTGGTCGATCGCGGCGGCAACCTTACCGCAGTCGGGATGAAGCTTTATGCGGAAGGAAACTGATTTTTCTGAGCCTCAATGCGGGGCGTGCGCATTTGCAGATTGCAGGCAATTCTTGCCAGGCCCGGCCACTGGCTAGCTTAAGCCGCTCGTGAGCCAGGGAATATCGAGCGGCCGGAAGCCATAATGATTGAGCCAGCGAATGTCGGCGTCGAAAAAGGCGCGCAGATCCGGCATGCCATATTTCAGCATGGCGATGCGATCGACACCAAGCCCCCAAGCAAAACCCTGATAGATCTCGGGATCGAGCCCGCAGTTTTTCAGGACATTGGGATGGACCATGCCGCAGCCCAAAATCTCGAGCCAATCTTCGCCCTCGCCGAAGCGGATCTCGCCGCCCTCGCGCGAGCATTGAATATCGACCTCCATCGACGGCTCTGTGAAAGGGAAAAAGCTCGGCCGGAAGCGCATCTTCAAATCCCGCACTTCAAAGAAGGCGCGGCAGAATTCCTCGAGAATCCATCGCAAATGACCAAGATGCGCCGAGCGGTCGATGACAAGCCCCTCGACCTGATGAAACATTGGCGAGTGCGTCTGATCCGAATCGCAACGGTAGACGCGCCCGGGACAAATCACCCGGACCGGCGGTTTCTGCGCCAGCATGGTGCGCACCTGCACCGGGCTCGTGTGGGTGCGCAATAGCTTGCGTCTTCCATCGAGGCCCGGATTGAAAAAGAAGGTGTCGTGCATATCGCGCGCCGGGTGATCCGGAGGAAAATTCAGCTTGGTGAAATTATAATCGTCGCTCTCGATGTCCGGGCCTTCGGCCACGGCGAATCCCAAGGCGGCGAAGATGAGCGAAATTTCATCCATCACTTGGCTCACGGGGTGGATGCGCCCAGCCTCAATCCCATGCAGGGCGACCGGCAAGGTGACATCCTGCGATTCCGATTCGAGCCGGCGCTCAAGCGCAAGCTCTTTGAGAACCGCGCGGCGTGCCGCAAGCGCTTCCGTCACCTCGTCTTTAAGCGCGTTGATCGCGGCGCCGTGTGTTTTGCGCTCTTCCGGCGCCATTTTGCCAAGGCCCGCAAGGAGATGCGAAATCGATCCCTTTTTCCCAAGTGCGGCAACCCGGATGGCTTCGAGCGCAGCTTCGTCCGGAGCGGCAGCGGTTTTGGCCAGAATTTCTTCTCGAAGCGTCTTCAAGTCAGCCATTGTCCAGGTTCCGAATAGCGCCGCGCGCTCCATGCTACGGCTTCGTGGCTTGCACTAGCTCGTCGAAATTTGCCGCCTTGTTGCTTCCTCAAGCCATGCAAGATAGGCCTGAGCGCCCCTTTCGATCCCGATCTCGATAATCTCCGGAACCGCATAGGAATGGGCTGCCCGGATGGCCGCCTCGGCCGTATCGTAATCGCTTGCCCGGATCTTACAGACGAGCATCCACTCTTTTGCCTTTTCGACGGCACTTTCCCAGCGGTAGATGCTGTCAACCGGAAACATTTGGACGCAACCGGAGAGGCATTGATCGACGAGCCGGGCCGCAATCCTTTCCGCCTCTTCCTTGGCTCCGCAGGTCGTGACGACGATCGAGTAAAGAGACGGCATTACGCGCGAGCCTTCCTTGTTTTCGCCCGCGCTTTTTCGTCCGGCCGGGAGAGCGGCTCTGTTGCGGCGCGCAGCCAGCGGCGCACCCGTGGCTCGACAAGCGGGGAAATTGTTTGCCGCACGCGAGTGTGATAGGCATTGATCCAGCCGATTTCCCCGGCATCAAGAAGCCTTGGCTCGATGAGCGTGCGATCAATCGGGGCAAGGGTCAGAGTCTCAAATCCGAGCGTCGCGCGCTCTTCCCCTGCTATTTTCCTTTGTTCGACGGCGAGGAGATTTTCGATTCGTATGCCCCAATGCCCGGCAAGGTAATACCCCGGCTCATTGGATACAATCATTCCGGGCTCAAGGCTCGCTGCCGATCCGGACTTGGCGATTCGCTGCGGTCCTTCATGTACCGAGAGATAAGAGCCAACCCCATGGCCCGTGCCATGGTCGAAATCAAGCCCTGCCTGCCATAGAGACACCCGCGCAAGCGCGTCGATCTGAGCTCCCGTTGTGCCCTTTGGGAAAACCGCACGGGCAATCGCAATATGACCCTTAAGCACGCGCGTGAATCTGTCGCGCATTATGGCGGCCGGCGTGCCGACGGCAATCGTGCGGGTCACATCGGTCGTGCCATCCTCATACTGGCCACCCGAATCGATAAGGAAAATGCCCTTGCCGATCTTTGCGTTGCTTCCGGCCGTGACATGATAGTGCGGAATTGCAGCGTTTGCACCCGCCGCCGAAATCGTCGGAAACGAGATATCTTTTAGTCTCTTCGTGTCCCGGCGGAAAACTTCGAGGGCAAGAGCGGCATCGATCTCGCTTAGCTTCCCCCCGGGCGCATGGCCGGCAAACCAATGCAGAAAGCACGCCAAAGCCGCGCCATCGCGCAGATGCGCATTGCGCGCGCCTTCAAGCTCGGCCCTGTTCTTGCACGCCTTCCTTGCGGCGATTGGATCCGCTCCCAATTCGCAGATCCCGCCAGCCTGTTTGAAGACGCCCGTGAGCTTGCAAGGCACCGTCGCGGAATCGAAGAGCAGCTTTTTGTTCTCGGCCCCAAGGGCCTTGAGATCGCGCGCGAGGCATTCCGGCTCTTCGATATTGGCAAGCGAGGCAAGCGAACGGCGCGCAACGGCGCCGAACTTCTGCGCGCTCGCGTAAAGGCGCGGCCTGCGATCTTTTAAGATCAAAGCATAGCTCAGCGGCACCGGCGTGTGCGCAATGTCATGGCCGCGAATGTTGAACAGCCAGGCCACCGAATGCGGATCGCTGACGAGCAGTCCGCTGCTTTCGCCGAGCGCCGAAACGATCCGCGCGATCTTATGTTTGGCTGTCTCGCCGGCGAACTTGCGGCCGTGCACATGAATTGCCCCTGCGGGCGGCGGCGGCCGCTCGTGCCAAATCGCATCGATGGGATTGGGCTCCACCTCGGCAAGTTCGATGCCCGTGCTCTGCAATGCTTTGGCCAAGCGCCCGACTTGCCCCGGTGTATGGAGCCAGGGATCATAGCCAAGCCGTGCGCCGGGGGCCAAATTGTCCTTGAGCCATTGCTGAGGGCTGGTCTCGCTCAAAGCGGCAATTGCAAAGATCGAAGAATCGACTTGATATTGCACGGCAATCGCGTAACGGCCATCGACAAAAATCGCCGCGCGTTCCTTAAGCACGATCGCAAGGCCAGCCGAGCCGGTAAAGCCTGTGAGCCAAGCCAGACGCTCTTCGCAGGGGGCAACAAACTCATTCTGGTGCTCATCGGCGCGGGGGATAAGGAGTCCGCCAATCCCGAGGCGGCCGAATTCCGCCCGCAAAGCCGCAACTTTTTCCGCTCCTTTCGAGGGATCGGCGTGATCCTCGAAAGACTGGTAGAGGCTATCAAACATGCGATGAGATTACGGCCTGTCCTGACTTGGCGCAACGGGCGGCCACTCCCGCGCGGCCGCTCCGTTTTCGTGCCGTCCAACAGCTGCCGGAGCCTTATTCGCCGGCTGGCACTTGTGGCTGCGGGAGCAGGGCTCTTTCCGCCGCGGCGGCGCTTTCGGATTTTTCGGCCAAAATCATCTGATCGCGGGCGGCTGCAATCCGCCGGAATACGGCCATCGCCGCGCCCGTGCCCGCCGGGATGAGACGGCCGACGATGACGTTTTCCTTAAGCCCTTCGAGGTTGTCGGCCTTGCCATTGACTGCCGCCTCCGTCAACACCCTCGTTGTCTCTTGGAACGAAGCCGCCGAGATGAAGGAGCGCGTTTGCAGCGAAGCCTTGGTGATACCGAGAAGCACGGGCGTACCGGATGCCGGTTTCTTGCCCTCGGCGATCGCCGCGGCATTCGCCTCATCGAGCTCGACTTTGTCGATCTGCTCCCCCGGCAGAAAATCGGTGCCGCCGGGATCCGTGATGTCGATTTTCTGCAGCATCTGCCGGACGATCACTTCGATATGCTTGTCATTTATGTTGACGCCTTGTAATCTGTACACTTCCTGAATCTCAT
>JAFMSB010000412.1 GCA_017353815.1 Methylocapsa sp.
AGACTCCATTGGTGAGCTCATTGGTTCCTCTCAAAATTGGGTTTCTTAAACGAATATATAATGTCTAGCAGCGGTAAAGGTTGCCCCTTTGCATTCAAGATCGCGTGAGCTCTCTCGCGGAGTCCCTAAGATCAAGAATGGCGCGCCTTCTTTCCGCGGCCTCCTTGCCCAAACAAAATCTGACTTCTGGGCGTTGCTGGAAGCGCATTTTCAATTATAGCGTAATCTTAACGCTTTGGCGAATGGAATCAACTCATGGCCTACCGGTGCATCGCGGAGGGACGGCGCTATGTCTTCGCGGATTTGCGCGCGGTTTTGGCCCGCGCCTCGCCGGACCGGGCTGGCGACCGGCTCGCCGGCCTTGCCGCAGAAAGCGATGAAGAACGTGTTGCCGCCCGCATGGCGTTGGCGGATCTGCCGCTTGCCGCCTTTCTCGGGGAGCCTCTGGTCCCCTATGAGGACGACGAGGTAACCCGGCTCATCGCCGATACGCATGATCAAGGCGCCTTTGCGCCGATTGCCGCCATGACCACAGGGGAATTTCGCGATTTCCTCCTGTCGGATAAAGCCACGGCCAAGACTCTGGCAGAGCTCGCGCCGGCCATTACGCCGGAAATGGCGGCCGCCGTCTCAAAGCTCATGCGCAACCAGGACCTCATTTCCGTCGCAAAAAAAATTCGGGTGGTGACGCGTTTTCGCACAACCGTGGGCCTGCCGGGCAGGCTTAGCACCCGTATTCAGCCCAATCATCCCACCGACGATCTTGCGGGAATAGGCGCCGCGATCATCGACGGTCTCATGTATGGCTGCGGCGATGCCTGCATCGGCATCAATCCTGCCTCCGATAGCGCAAGGCAGGCGTTGGCGCTACTCGAGCGTATAGAGGAATTGCGGTTGCGCTTCGAAATACCCGTCCAATCCTGCGTGCTCGCGCATGTCACGACAACCTTGCAAGTGATCGAGCAAAAAGGGCCCGTTGATCTCGTGTTCCAATCGATCGCCGGATCGGAGGCCGCGAATCGCGCTTTCGGGGTCAGCCTCTCATTGCTTGACGAAGCCCGCGCGGCGGTTGAATCGCTGGGCCGGGGTCCCCCTGGAGCGAACCTCATGTATTTCGAGACCGGCCAAGGGGCGGCTCTTTCGGCTGATGCGCATCATGGCGTCGACCAGCAAACGATGGAGGCGCGGTCCTATGCGGTTGCGCGCCGCTATGCGCCCTTGCTCATCAATACGGTCGTCGGCTTTATCGGCCCGGAATATCTTTATGATGGCAAGGAAATCATTCGCGCCGGGCTTGAGGATCATTTCTGCGGCAAACTCATGGGGCTGCCAATGGGCGCGGACGTCTGCTATACCAACCATGCCGAGGCAAATCAGGACGATATGGACAATCTTCTGACGCTTCTCGGCGTTGCCGGATGCAACTATATTATGGGGGTTCCGGGCGCCGACGACATCATGCTCGGCTATCAATCGACCTCCTATCACGATGCGCTTTATGTGCGCTCGGTCTTGGGCCTGCGGCCTGCGCCGGAGTTCGAGTCTTGGCTTCAAGCCTTCGGCATTATGGACCCGCAATGCCGCGTGCGGCCGAGCGCTTCAGGGGGCGCGGCACGGCTCCTTACGGCGTCGCTGCAATGAGTAGCGGCGCGCGGGATTTTTGGGACTATCTGCGGCAAAAGACTCCGGCACGGATCGCACTCGGCCGCGCAGGCGACGGCCTGCCGACAAAGCGCGTGCTCGAATTCGAGTTTGCCCATGCGCGCGCAAAAGATGCGGTCAGGGCCAGCCTCGATCACCAGGCAATGATGAAAGGACTTGCGGCATGGCATCCAATTCTCGTCCGGAGCGCGGCGGCAGATCGCGTTACATTTTTGCAGCGCCCGGATCTTGGCCGCCGCCTCGCTCCTGACAGCGCGGCTTTGCTCGCGCGCGGCAAATATGATGCAACCATCATTATCGCCGATGGGCTTTCGGCAAGCGCCGTTGAGGCGCAAGCCGTGCCGCTCTGCAAGAAGTTGTTGATGGCGCCGGAAA
>JAFMSB010000105.1 GCA_017353815.1 Methylocapsa sp.
TTTTGGCGCGGGCGCCGCCTTGTTCGCTTCCCTTGTACTTTGGGCTGCCGCGGATACTCGTATTGGCAGCGATGCCCGGCCCGAAATGGTGTGGGATCGCGGCGAGCTCGGCGACCCGGGGTCGCTCGATCCCCATAAAGCGACGACGCTTATCGAAAGCAATATATTGGATGAGCTTTTCGAAGGCCTCGTGACTTTCGGCGCGCATGGCGAAATCGTGCCGGGTGTGGCGAAAAGCTGGACCACCGGCGCCGAGGGCACCGTTTATGTCTTTAATCTGCGCTCCGATGCGAAATGGTCGAACGGCGATCCGGTCACTGCGGAAGATTTCGTTTACGCGTTTCGCGGTTTGATGGCGCCCGCAACGGGCGCCCCCTACGCGACCATCCTCTACACCTTGAAAAACGCCGAAAAAATCAACAAGGGCAGCCTTCCGGCCGAGGCTTTGGGCGCGCGCGCTTTGGATAATCTCACGCTCGAACTCAGTCTCGAGCATCCGGCCCCCTATTTCATTTCCCAGCTCACCCATTTCACCGCGATGCCATTGCACAAAAAATCGGTCGAAGCCTATGGGTCCGATTTTGTCCACGCCGCGCATAGTGTGACAAACGGCCCCTTCATGCTTAAGGAATTTACCCCGAACGACCGGATTGTCCTCGTCAAGAACCCCAATTACCATGATGCCGCGCAAGTCAAACTCGACGCGGAAATCTTTTATTCGCTGGAGGACCGCGCCGCGGGTCTGCGCCGGTTCATGGCGGGCGAGATTCAATCTTATGACGACGTGCCCGTCGAGCAAATCGGCTTTGTTAAAGCGCATTTGGCGGATTCTCTTATAATCTCGCCTAATCTCGCAACTTATTTCTACGCCTTTGATACCCGCCAAAAGCCATTTGACGACAAAAGAGTACGCCAAGCGCTCGCGATGGCGGTCGACCGGGAGTTTTTGGCCGCGCGCATTTGGGCGGGCACGATGGAACCAAGCTACAGTTTTGTTCCGCCGGGAATTGAGAGCTATGGCGCGCCCGAGACGGTCAAATGGAAAGACATGGATCTATATGACCGCGAGGATGAAGCCAAACGCCTGCTGAAGGAGGCCGGCTTTGGCGAAGGCGGCAAGACGCTTAAAGCGGAAATCCGCTTCAATAATTCGGAAAATCACCGCGCCACTGCCGTCGCGATCGCCGACATGTGGAAGCAGATTGGCGTCGAAACAACGCTTTATGCCACGGACGCCACGTCCTACTACGCCTTTCTGCACGAAAAGCCGCCATTTAATGTCGCGCGCTCCGGCTGGTTTGCCGATTTTCCGGATGCGCAGAACTTTTTGTTCCTCGCCGAGAGCGGCAACCAAGCTCTCAATGCCGCAAGCTTTAGCAACCACAGGTACGATGAGCTGATGCGCGCGGCGGAAAGCGAGGCCATGCCTGGCCGGCGCCGCGCAATTTTCCACGAGGCCGAGGCGCTGCTCCTCGATGAGCAGCCCGATCTCGTCCTTATGACCTACCAGTCGCGCAATCTCGTTTCGCCGAAGCTCAAAGGCTGGGAGGCAAATGTGCGCGACGAACATCCTGGCCGCTACGTTTCGATTGCGCCCTGAGGCTGGCGGGCACCATTCGCCCGGTTGCGCAGGCCCGGCCGGCGCGGCAGTTGGTGCACCGTCAAATATTACGACCGGCTGGAGCTTGCAAAGCCGCTCGGCAAATGGATGGCGCGGGCGGGAGCCGGTCTCTTAACCGAGGCCGAGCTCCTCGTGCCGCTCTCCACCACACCTGCCTTATGTGGCGCCGTTTCAATCAGGCGAATGCGCTGGCGCAAGCGGTCTCGGCCCAGTGCGGCGTGCCGGCCGATCCTTTTGCGCCTAAGCGGTTCAAACCGACGCCGCCCCAGGTTGGCCTTTCGCGCTCGCAGCGCGCGCTCAATTTGCAGGGCGCGTTCCGGATTGCCGAGGGAATGGGCGCGCGCATCGAAGGCAAGGCGATCGTGCTCATTGATGATGTCATGACGTCTGGCGCCACCGCCAATGCCGCCTCGCGGGTGCTGTTGCGCGCGGGCGCAAGGCGTGTCGACGTGCCGGTCTTTGCGCGCGCGGTATGAACATTTGCCGCCTGCGCGCGATTTGGAAGCCTCTAACGAGCCGGAGGAGCCAAAGGAGGCTTTCGAGCCGTAGCCCGGGCAACAATCGAGGCAACGAGATTCTGTACGAGGTTAAAGGAAATTACCGGCAACATGACGAGCGGGTGATCGGCAAGCGCAACGGAAGCCAAGACGAGGCCGAGGCCGTTGTTGCTCATACCTAAGCCAAAGATCAGCGAAAATTTCTCGGGGTCACTGCCATGTGCGGCGCGAGACAGAAGATAGCCGGTTGCAAAACCGCTTACGCAATAAGCTAAGACAATGAGCAGCATGATGAAGAGGAAATCGAAGTCCGGATGTGCGATGATATCTGGCAGCGCTAGAGAGGCATTCGAATAATTCAGCAATAACAAGACGCAATAGTTTGTCAGTTTTAAATAGGCGCCTGCACGCGCGACGCACTGCTCCCCCGCTAAATAGCGCAAGGCCATTCCAAGCAAAGCGGGCAATATGACCCAAATCCCGACAAAACTTGCGGCGCCGCCCGACGCGAGCTCGTGCAAATCCTCGGAATAATCGCCGGTTGTGACAAAGCCTGCCGTGTGAAGAACAAAGGGAATCACCAACGGGCTAAGCGCTGTGCTGCTTAAGATCAAACCGAGGCTCAATGCGAGGCTTCCTTCGCAAATTTGCGACCATGCGGATGATGCTCCAGCGATGGGCATTGATGCTACCAAAGCAAGACCAACCAATATCTCTTGCACCTCGTTTTGATTGTGCCAAGCATATGTCAGGAAGCTAACAGCAAAGATAAATGCCAGTGGAACCGCCAAATTTAAAAACAAGCCGCCCAGTAAAAGAAACGGGTTTCGGAACATACCGGCCAATTCTGGCGTCCTTATTCCCACCCCAGCGTTGAATAAGAGGGCGGCTAGCAGCAAAATGGGCAGGGAAACGCTATGCCGCGCAGGCGCTCCGCCTATGCCAGCATTGCGAATCCAGATTCCAAATCCAGGCATAATCGCGGCGAAAACATACGAAAGTACTAAAAGCCAAATGAGATAGCGGTGGATGAACTGCAGTATTACCGCGAGGAAAATCTGCGGTGCATTCACGTTTTCGATCCGCTGAACAGCTGCGCAATCCGGCGGGATTAACGAAGTCGAGCCATTTGAGTTCCGGCGCGCCGCCTCAATAAGGCCCTGCTCTTCAGATTCGAGGCCGTAGAAGGCGCGCGTTAGTCATCGAGCGCTCGTTCACTCGTACTGCCAGGACGCGCGGAGCGCATTCATTTCCACTTTTTACTTGGCGTCACGGGCGCGATACGGCTTCGGCTTCCCGGGTTTGAATTTTAGCCGAGTAATGCGAGGCGTTGCCTCGGCCCGCGCAAGCATCCCGCGCAAACATGATCAGATGATGCGCCAAAAGGCTCACGCTCAAAACCGGCTCGATCTCGCCGCGCAGGAGACGGGGCAAAGCGAACCTCCAAAAGATGCGCCGATAGTCGCCGCGGATGCCCGCCATCCAAACGATCCGGGCGAGTATCGTGATGCCCTTAATGATATTTCCCGGCGACAAGCGCTGATGGCTTACGGGCCGCCGGAGGCGGTTGGGCCATGTCGCGCGCAGCTGGTGTTCGTAGCGGGCAAATAAGGCCTCGGGATCGTAAAGCTTAGCCATGCAGCTGCGCCACATGGAAAGTACCAAGTGATAGGGCCGCTTAAAATCCACATTCGACTCGCGATCGTCGGCCTCGACGAGCCTGCCTTCGTTCCGCAAGCGGTCCCAAAGAGGCGTGCGCGGCAAGGCCTGCAGCAGATTAATGGTCGCCATCGGGATTTTCGCTTGCTCGAGAAAATCGACAAGGCGCGGGCCGGTGTCCTCCGAATCGGTGTCCAGGCCAATAATGATTCCCGAAACCACCTCCATTCCGTGCCGGTTGATGGTTTGCACGGCCTCGAGAATCGGCACCATCATATTGTGCGCCTTGCTTATGGCTCTAAGGGCTTCGGGCTCCGGCGTCTCGATCCCGCAAAAGATTGTGGTGAACGCGGCCTCGCGCATGAGGGCAAGGATCTCCGGCGAGCGGGCGATATTGAGCGTCGCTTCGCAAGACAGGGTGATCGCGTAGCCATTGCGCTTCTGCCAGGCCACGAGATGGGGGAGAAGTTCGCGCAGCGCGCGCCGGTTGGCGATAAAATTATCATCGACGAAATACACCGAGCCATTGACGCCGCAGGCCAAAAGCTTATCGAGCTCGGCTAAGATCTGCGCCGGTGTCTTGAAGCGCGGCAGACGGCCGTAAAGTCCCGGAATGTCGCAGAATTCGCAAGTGTAGGGGCAGCCGCTCGAAAATTGCATGCTGCCCAATAAGTAACTTCCGATTTCGGCAAGCTCATAGGCAGGAGCCGGGAAGTCACACATGCCGCGGCGCGACCTCGTGGTAAATACGGCTTGCTTGCGAGGCCTCGCTATGTCTTCGGCAAGAGTGGCAATCAACGCCTCCGTGGCATCGCCAAGCTCGCCGATATGGAGATAATCAAAGTCCGGGTAGTATTCTGGACAAGCCGAAACGGAAGGTCCGCCAAGCACCGCGACCTTGCCTGCGGCGTGAGCTCTTTGGCACAGCTCGTTGATCCTGCGGCGCTGGATGTGCATGCCGCTGATGAGCACCGCATCGGCCCAGGCAAAATAATCGGGCGGCGCAGTTTCCATGTTCTCATCGACGAAGCGCACCTTCCACGCCTTCGCCAGCACCGCGGCGATCAGCAACAGGCCTTGGGGCGGCATGCAAGCGCGAACTCCCGCCAGCGGATAGGCGTAATCAAACGTGGCAAAAGACGGCGCGTAGCGGGGAAACACGCAGAGAATGTTACGGGCGCGGGTTGACTTGACCGGCATGCGCACGCTCCCAACCTGCAATCGAACCGGCGGCGTCCCTTCGATTCTGAGCGGTCCGGAAATTTCCGTGAACACCCGGCCGGGCCCCCGGCATAACACAGCAACGCCCGCGAGGCCAACGAAATCAAGCCCTGCGGGTTCCGGCGCGCCAATGTGTGGGTTTTTGCGCGAGTGGACTTGGGACTTTGGGGCCGGGCAATATTTAAGTGTTTAGACGAGTTCTAAAAATGTTTCACATGAAACATTTTGGTCCGGCTCCCAGCCAAAACCTTACAAGCGCAAAACAAGGTTTTGCCTTTGCTAATGTAAGAACGGCGGATATTGGTGTGCATTGGACCCGGCGCATTGGCTCGTCATGCCGCCTTGCCACCTCCCACGCCTTGTTGCGCGCAGTCGCGAAGCAGGTCGATGTGCTGGTGTTTGTCCGCGAGGTTTAACCGGAACTTTCTGTCTTCAATTCAGTACCGCCTGGAATCGCAGCTTGCCAGTCATCCCACGGCTGCGTGTTTGGCGAGCGGGCTGCCTTTGTCAATGATTGCTTCGCAACCGCCTCCGGCGGCGGCCCGGAGTGCCGTCATTGACAAATACATGCCCGCCTCGCCAACAATAGCCGCCGAGAGACGCATAGCGAGATTGGATTGCGAAGGCGGTTATCCTGCAGTCGAGAGGGTTGAAATGAATACGTCTGAGCAAATGGAAACGGTATCGGCCCCCTGTTCACAGTGCCTGAGAGAGACACGGCACGATGTACTTCATTCAACGGTAGACTTTTTGGACCCAGATGCGGTGTTTGCCGAGGTTTATAAGCTCATCAAATGCGCAGGCTGCGGTACCCTCTCCATGGCAAACTACTCATTTTCAGATGAGGGGTTTGTAAGGGAATGTTACCGGCAGCGTTATTACCCATCTCCCGTGACACGTAAGATCCCGCCGTGGGTCGAGCAATTAGCGCTAGGCGCGATTGAAGCAAAGAAAGGGCCGGAGATAGGAAAGTTGTTGCAAGAAATTTACGAGGCCGTGCGAGGTGGTCAGCATCGGCTGGCTGTGATGGGCATTCGCGCTCTCTTCGAGCAAGTGATGATCTCTAAAGTCGGCGACCGTGGCTCGTTTGTGAATAACATGAACGCCTTTTGTGAAGAGGGCTACATTTCTTCTATTCAACGCGATGCAATGAACGACGTGCTCGAGGCTGGTCACGCAGCAATTCACAGGTCTTTCGAGCCCAAAGAGCATGAGTTATCCACTGCTCTGGACATAATGAAGGCATCCTGGCTGCAATTTACATACATGGGGAGGCAGCAACAAAGATTGCTGATCGAGTCCCGCCTCGTCCTGCTCGATCCGAGAAGCGCTAATCAGAGTCGCGCCCAAGCAACGGCTTCGCGCTATAGAGCATACACGGATTCGGTT
>JAFMSB010000106.1 GCA_017353815.1 Methylocapsa sp.
CGCATGAATATCTCGCGCAGATCGAGGCCGAGCAGGACGCCCGCCGGCGGGAGCTCGGAGTATCCGACGAGCTCAAGGAGGTCGCGGGCGTCACGCCGGCAATGCTCGTGAAACTCGGCGAGAACGGCATCAAGACCGTGGCGGATTTGGCGGGTTGCGCGACCGACGATCTCGTTGGCTGGTCCGAACGCAAAGACGGCGAGACGGTGAAACACCCGGGAATTCTCGATGGCTTTGAAATCTCGCGCGAGGAAGCGGACGGTCTCATCATGACGGCCAGGCTCAAGGCCGGCTGGATCGATGCCATTCCCGATCGCGCCGCGGAGGATTTTTTTGCCGGTGAGACCGGGGGTTAACACATATTTGAGAGAAGATGCGCGTGACGGGATCTGAGTGCCGTGGCCCCGAGCTCTCATCCGAGCGGACGTGCATCGTCACCCGGGCGAAAGCGCCACCGCAGGATATGATCCGGTTTGTCGTTTCGCCCGAAGGCTTGGCCGTGCCGGACATCAGGCGGAAACTTCCCGGCCGCGGTGTGTGGGTCCTGAGCTGTGCTCAGATTGTCGAAAAAGCGGTACAAGGCGAGGCCTTTTCTCGCGGACTCAAGAGAAAGGTATCCGTATCGCCCAATTTGACCGCGGATATCGAACGGGAATTGATAAGAGACTGTTTGCAGGCTTTATCCGTTGCCAATAAGGCGGGCCTTATCTCCACTGGCTTCGTCAAGGCGGAACAAGCGATTGCTGCCGGAAACATATGCGGTCTGGTTCACGCTGCGGATGGCAGCGCGGATGGCGCCCGGAAGATCGGGCAGCTCCTGCGCCGGCGTTTCGGCAGCGAGGAGGCTAAGCCGGTCATCGGACTCTTTCAGTCGAGCGAATTGGGTTTGGCATTAGGACAGACAAATGTGATACACGCTGCTCTTGCTATGGGAGCCGCAGCCGAAGGATTTTTGGCTCGCTGCCGCCGGTTGAAGCTTTACCGGTCTCCCGCGCCTAAGGCCAGCGGCCGCAAAGGCTCCGGGGTTGGGCGCAGCGGGATGGTGGGCGAGCGGGTGGCGGCACCCGCAAAGCGCAAGTGGGCGGGAACGCGAAACGGATGACAGAGACAAAGACCCCGGGTGATACGCTGACCGTCGGTCCGGCGAAGACGCTGACCTTGAAGCGCCCTGTCGAAGCGGGGATTGTCCGCCAGAGTTTTTCGCATGGCCGCTCGAAGCCGGTCGTTGTTGAAAAAATAAAGCGGCGGCCGATTGTGCCTGGCGAGCCGCATGCAGCGCACCGCGAAGCGGTTGCGCCCGCTGCTCCTGAAAGCGCTCCTTCGCCCCGCCAGCAGCCTATCTCACAGCGCCCGCAGGCGCCTGCCCCAAGGCCGCCTTCGGGCGTGATATTGCGTTCCTTAACGGAGGAAGAGCGCGAGGCACGCTCGCGCGCCCTTTCCGAGGCCCGGGAACGCGAGGCCGAAGAGCGCAAACGCGCCGAGATCGAAGCCAAGGCACGCGAAGAGCGGGAAGAGCGCGAGCGGGAGGAGCGCGCCGCGGCCGAAGACCGCAAACGGGAGGAGGAGTCACGCCGCGCACATGAAGCCGAGACAAAACGCCGCTCCGAATTGGAGGCGAAGCGGCGCCTTCCCGGCACGGAGGCTGCTCCGCCGCAAACCGGCCTGCGCCAGCCGCAGCCCGCCAAGCCGGAAGGCACCCCCGCCATATCGCCGCTCGCACGAAGAGCTGCTGGCGACGAAGAAGAAGCGCCGCATATTGGCCGCCGGTCATCCGGGCTGCCCATAAGGCAAGCCATCCCGCGCCCGCCGCGGGGCGCCGAGGCCAAGACCCGCGGGCGCTTAACGCTTGCCAATGTAACGGGCGAAGAGGAAGAGGAGCGTACGCGATCCGTAGCGGCCTTCCGGCGCCGGGTGCAAAGGCTCAAGGGCCAAGCTGCCGAGGCAAAAGAGAAGATCGCGCGCGAGGTGATATTGCCGGAAACGATAACGATTCAGGAGCTCGCAAGCCGTATGTCGGAGCGGGCCGTCGACGTTATCAAGCTTCTCATGAAGCAAGGGCAAATGGCGAAGATTACCGATGTGATCGATGCCGATACAGCGCAGCTCATAGCCGAGGATCTCGGCCACACGGTCAAACGCGTTGCCGAAGCCGATGTGGAAGAAGGGCTGTTCGATGCACCGGACAGCGATCAGGATCTCGTGCCTCGCGCACCGGTTGTCACCATCATGGGCCATGTCGACCATGGCAAGACGTCCTTGCTCGATGCCATCCGGCACGCCAATGTTGTCTCCGGCGAGGCGGGCGGCATCACGCAACATATTGGCGCCTATCAAATCATTGCCCCGAACGGCTCGAAAGTAACGTTCATCGATACACCCGGGCACGCGGCCTTCACGGCGATGCGCGCCCGCGGCGCCAAGGTAACGGACATCGTTGTTCTCGTGGTCGCGGCGGACGACGGCGTCATGCCGCAAACGGCGGAAGCAGTCGCGCATGCACGGGCCGCGAATGTCCCGCTTATCGTGGCGATTAACAAGATCGACAAACCAGATGCCAAGCCTGAGCGCGTGCGCAACGAATTGCTTCAGCAAGAAGTGCAGGTGGAATCGTTAGGTGGCGAAACGCTCGAGGTTGAAGTCTCTGCGACAAAGAAGATCAATCTCGATAAGCTGCTCGAACTGATCGCATTGCAGGCGGAACTGCTCAATCTGCGCGCTAACCCCTCGCGCCCGGCCGAAGGAACTGTTATCGAGGCAAGGCTCGATAAGGGCCGCGGGCCGGTTGCGACCGTGCTGGTGCAGCGCGGCACGCTCAAGATTGGCGATATCATCATCGCCGGCAGCGAATGGGGCCGGGTGCGCGCGCTTCTCGATGACACGGGAACGGCGAGGCAGTCGGCGGGGCCGTCGATGCCGGCGGAAGTCCTCGGATTTTCGGGATCCCCTGAAGCGGGTGACCGCGTGGCCGCGGTCGAAACGGAGACGCGGGCGAGAGAGATCACGCAATATCGCGCGCGCCAGAGGCGGGAAAAGGCGGTAGCCCGCGGCACAGGCGCACGCGGCTCCCTCTCGGACATGATGAGCCAGCTCAAATCCGCGGGCCGGAAGGAATTCCCGCTGGTCATTAAGGCCGACGTGCAAGGATCGGTCGAGGCTATCGTTGCGACGCTCGAAAAGCTTAGCACCGACGAGGTTGCGGCGCGCATCATC
This sequence comes from Methylocapsa sp., assembly GCA_017353815.1. Taxonomy (GTDB): domain Bacteria; phylum Pseudomonadota; class Alphaproteobacteria; order Rhizobiales; family Beijerinckiaceae; genus Methylocapsa. The sequence goes on from JAFMSB010000106.1 coordinate 3,211, forward strand.
CATGCGAGCGTCGGCGGGATCACCGAATCCGACGTAACGCTGGCCGAAGCCTCCCGGGCCGTCGTGATCGGCTTTAATGTGCGCGCGCATAAAGAGGCGCGGGCGCTCGCCGACCAGTCGGGGATCGAGATCCGCTACTACAATATCATCTACAATCTCATCGACGATATTAAGGCAGCGATGTCGGGCTTGCTTGCGCCAACCTTGCGCGAGGAATTGCTCGGGAACGCCGAAATTTTGGAAATCTTCGCCATTTCCAAGGTTGGCAAGGTCGCGGGCTGCCGAGTGCTGGAGGGCAATGTTCAGCGCGGCGCCCATGTCCGGCTCATTCGCGACAATGTCGTGGTGCATGAGGGCAAGCTTTCGACGCTCAAGCGCTTCAAGGATGAAGTCAAGGAGGTAGTGGCGGGCCAGGAGTGCGGCATGGCCTTCGAGAATTATCAGGACATGCGGGCAGGCGATATTATCGAATGCTATTCCGTGCAAGAGATCAAGCGCACGCTTTGACGGACTAATAAAGGCGGTGGCATTCCGCCGCCGCGTTTTGAGACGGCATTGGCTTCCAACCGGGCAATTGAGAGTCGATCATGGCCACCTCCACAGCGCCGCATTTCCACAACCAGCCGGGTGTCCCGCAAGTGCGAGTTGGCGCCAAGGAATTCATGTGCATCGGCGCGCTGCCGCCGCTTGATCATCCCCATATCTTCATCGATATGGGCGCGGACGCCGATGCGATTTGCCCCTATTGCTCGACGCGCTATGTTTACGACGCCGCTCTCGGGGGAGCATGCGAGCCGGCCGAATGTGTTTTTGCGCCCAGCACCGGCAAGGCCGCAGCAGCATCCGCGCGGATTTGAACCGCGATTTCGCTCGCGATGAGGCCGGCCGATGCCGCGATCGCAGGGGCGGGAATAGGCGGGCTATGCACCGCCCTCGCTTTGGCGCGCAAGGGATGGCGCGTTAGCCTTTACGAGAAAGCGCAATTTCTTGAGGAAGCGGGCGCTGGCCTCCAGCTTTCGCCCAATGCGAGCGCGATCCTGCAAAAGCTCGGAGTTGCCGGGCGGCTTTCAGCTTTTGCTCTTCATCCAAAGGCGATCACGGTGCGCCGCGCGCGCGATGGCGCAATCCTCACCGCGCTGCCGCTCGGCGAGGCGGAGCAGCGCTGGAGGGCGCCTTATCTTGCCGTGCACCGGGCCGATCTGCAACGAGCGCTGCTCGAAGCGGCCGCCGCCGAGCCGGCCATCCGCCTCATGACCGGGGCCGAAATCACCGGCTTTGAGCGGGATGGTGAAACGGTCTTGGCCGCATTCGTGCAGGGCGCAGTCGTTTCGAAGGTGACCGCCAGTTGCTTGATAGGGGCAGATGGAGTCCGCTCCTTTGTGCGCCAGAGGCTTGGCTTCGGCAGTGCAAAGCCTTCGGGCCTTGTGGCCTGGCGGGCATTGGTCGATGCGGCGCGCGTTCCTTCTGCTATGCGCCAGAATGAGATCGCCCTCTGGCTCGGGCGGGGCGCGCATCTTGTTCACTACCCTTTGCGGGATGGCACTGCCATCAATGTCGTTGCCGTTGTCCATGACGATTGGCGCGGCTCGGCCGATGATTTTTGGTCAAGCCCCGGAGAGGGGTTCCTTTTGCAAGCCCATTTCCAGGGCTGGGACGAGGCGCCAAAAAAGCTTTTGCGCGCGGCAGCCGGATGGCGAAAATGGCCGCTTTTCGATTGCCCGCCGCTCGCAAATTGGGTCTGCGGCCGGATAGCGCTTGTGGGCGATGCGGCCCATCCCATATTGCCATTTCTGGCCCAGGGCGCGGCCCAAGCAATCGAGGACGCGGACGCTCTCGGCGCGGCGCTTGACCAAAATCAAGACATCAAAGGGGGTCTGGCCGCCTATCAGCAAGCACGGCAGGCGCGTGCCCTGCGCGTGCAAAAGGAGTCGCGCAGACAAGCCGCCATTTATCACCTCCCAGGCCCGGCAGCCTTGGTCCGGGATTGCATCCTCCGGGCAATCGACGGCCAAAGGATGCTTGCGCGCTACGATTGGCTCTATGGCGCCTAGCGCGCTTTCCGCTTGGCTAGAATCGGCCGAGCGATAAGAAATTGCGCCGAATCAATAAGCTGGAGCGAATCCTCGCCGCAAAAGTCTGTCAACTTTCGCGGAATTCGCCCTAGGCCCTTGCACGGAATGATTGCCCCTTCCGCCAGAGAGCGCTCCTCGCCTATGATTCCGGCGGCAGAAGCTTGAGCGCGCCGCCACGTTGCCCGCGCGGCAACGGAACACGGAGGATTTGGCGCAAAAGCGGCGAAAAGCTGAGCAAGATGGTAAGCATCATTCCTGCAAGCCCAAGGGCCAGCAAGGAGTGGCTATTCCTTGTAAACAACAAAAAACCATTGTTAGGCATAGCAGGCTGCCCCAACGAGGGGCCTTTAGCGATTTCACCGGCAAGGCGCACGGGCGCCCCCTCCCCTGAGAGCGCGGCCACTTTGCCGTCAAGCCCGATTTCGAAAACGCGCGAAACGAGAAGCTGATCGGAGAGATCTTCGCGCATTTCCGGCCATGCCGCCCAATCTCTGGCTGGGTCGCCGATTGCCAGCAGCGAGGCAAGGAAGGCGGAAATCCCGGCCATTGAGCCAGATTGCTAGTAGCCTGTATCAATACAGCCAATGATCCAACGGTAAATTCTCCGAGCAGGGCGCTTGATCATCAATATCTCACACTTCGCACTGGAGAACATATTTCTCAGGACCTCATCAGCGTGATACTGGGCAGCCTCCTGCTGAACGTCTTCCATTGTGTCTTGTTTCCCGCAGATGGGACATAGGACCCACGTTCGGCCATCACGCTCAAACCTGTGTTCAGGAGTCATACGACATGTGCCGCAGAGAATTAGTTTAGATTCTTCTTCGTATTTATACATTTTGACTAAATCGATTGTTGTTAAGCTATTGTGTACGATAACTTATTTTAGCGGTTCGTGCAAGGTCAAAACTTTTCACGCGGGTGTGCCGCGCCGGCTTCGGAATTGAGCCCATACACGTGGGCCAAACGGAACGAAGCTTCGTTCGACGCATCCTGTCGGGGCATTTACTGGCTCGAGATTGCCAAAATCTGCGGGTGATCGCTCAATTGCAGTGAGATGGTGCTCGCGTT
>JAFMSB010000107.1 GCA_017353815.1 Methylocapsa sp.
GCTGCCGTCATCGAGCGCGCTGGGGCGGAAATTTCCGAGACGAACAGTGGGCTGCGGGTAAGGCGCAACGGCTCGGGTCTTTCGGCCGTCGATATCGTCACCGCGCCCTTTCCAGGTTTTCCAACCGACCTGCAGGCCCAGTTCATGGCCCTCATGACCACCGCCAAAGGCACCTCGCGCATTACCGAAACCATTTTCGAGAACCGCTTTATTCACGTCCAGGAGCTGGTCCGGCTCGGCGCGCACATAAAACTCGATGGGGACTCGGCCATTGTTGAAGGCGTCGAAGGCCTTCAAGGCGCCCCCGTCATGGCCACCGACCTGCGCGCTTCGATGTCGCTTGTTATCGCTGCGCTCGCAGCCAAAGGTGAGACTATCGTCCACAGGGTCTACCATCTCGACCGCGGCTTCGAACACATCGAGAAAAAGCTCGGCTCTTGCGGCGCCGTCGTCGAGCGGCTCTCGGACAGGAGCTGAATTAAAAGCGCGAGGATCCGCCGCTGCCGCTCCAAACACGGCTTCCTGCCCGCAAATGACCTCGGCAATTTCCTAATTTTTTCACGATCGCGCGGCAGGCAAGCCGCAACCGTAACATGGCTGCAGCCTTGCGTCCTGCTGCGGCCGGAGGAGCCATGACGAATGAGCCGGTTTTTGCTGGCGTCCGGGCTCGCTTTGCTTCTTTTTTTGCCCGAAGCTGCCGGCGCGCAGGAGCGGCTTGGCGATGGGGCGCTGGGCGCGCTGGCCGGCGCCGTCGTGGGCGGCCCCGTCGGCTTGGTTGCCGGGGGCGTCGTGGGCTATACTGCGGGCCCGGCTATTGCCTCAAGCTGGGGATTCAAAGGACATAGACGCTACCATCGCGCGCGCTACCGGCATCGCCGCCCTCAGCAGTAAGAAAAGGTGCGAGCCTATTTGGGTGCGGCGGCCGAATCGGGCTTTGGCGGCTGCGCCTTTTCGAACACCGTGACATTCTCGGTCGTCATCTCAATCAGATCAAAACGGTTTGGCATCTCGGGCGATAATGTCGCCTTATAGGTGCGGCCGTCGTCCAAAGTCACCCACAGCGTGCCGAAATAATCCACCTTGTATGTGCCCTTTCCTTTCGCCGACGGATCGGCTGCCGCAGGGCCAGCGATGCTGACAATCGTGTTATCCGGCTTAAATTCGATCCGCCACGGCTTATGAGAAGCCTGCCATTCCCCAGCGATTGGGACAGAGCTTAGCTTGACCCTTTCGGTGAGTGTCCGCGTACCCATAAGGATGAGGACGGCGCCGCCAAATATGCTGAGGGTGATTAAAATGCGTTCGAGCGGTATGCCCTCCCTCCGCGGTTTCTTGGGGCCTCCCTGCGTTTCCTCCGGCGTACTCATCGCAACCTCTTTTCTCACTGTGGGCGTTCGAGCAGCGCTGTATTTATAGACCCGGATTGCTGGCTGGCAAGGGAAACCCCGCCGCGGGCCGCGCTCCCCTTTCCGCGCGAGCGAAACCCGCGCAAATTCCCGCTTGAAGAAAAGCGGCGCCCCCGGGGGTGGACGATGCAGTTCAAACCTCGGGGCGCGTTGATGCAACTTTCAAGAGTGCTTTGAGGGGGCGCAGGCATTGCGGCCTCGCCGCCCATTCGGGGCCTGTGCCGCTAACGCTGCGCAAGGATTCCTTCCTTATCTCTATTTTCCGGCGGGCTTGGCATAGGCCGGAGCTTTCTTAAGCTCGTCCTTGGTCATATTAAGCACCACCCAATCCTTGCCGTTTTTCTTGGTCACTTTCAGATCCTGGAACGGAATAGCGACGTCCTTTTCGCCCACGCCAAGAAAGCCGCCAACGCCAATTATGGCCTGCTGAACGTCGCCATTCGGACCGATGACGAGATCGTCCACATCCCCAATTTTTTGGTCGTTTTCGCCGTAGACATTCGCCTTATAGATATTCGAGACCATCCATTGGCTTGTCGAAAGCGAAGTCGCGGGCTCGCCCACCGACCGGCCGCCCATTGTGTCTATTGACGCCCCGCCCATGGTATCTGTTGACGCCGGGGCCTGGGCAAACGCAAGCCCACCGGCAAGCGCGATGGCCGAAGTGGAAAGAAAGAGTTTCTTCAACATTGCAGTTTCCTTTACGCATTTTGCGGGTTTCCGCCGGGGCAAACGCCGGTGAGCCTGCTTTGTTCCAGAGCGGGATCTGCGCTAATATTGCTGCGATTGAGCACCACCGCGCGCTATTGGATGCTCGTGAGCGAGGGAAATACGTCCGCGCACGGGGCCGTGGACCGGACTTCGCTCTGCCCTCCTTTGTCCGGCTGGCGCATGCCCACGGCGTGCTCGGCTATTACTCCGAAGGAGAGCTGAGTCTCTCCATTCTTGTCGTAGAGCTCTGCCCTGAGTGAGCCCTGCACCGCTAGGGCATCGCCCGCCGCGAGCCGCATCAGCTCCGATTGGACCGCCTCGCTGAACGCGACAATAGGCCAGAGCCTGGCATGTTCGCCATCCATGGCGAGCAAAGTTGCCGTGACGCAGGATTTGCCGGGCGCGAGGGCGCGTCTTTCTGCCATACGGTAGAGAGTGCCTGACACGACAACCTTCGCCGGCATTGAGCGGTCTCTTTCAAGTGCCGAGCTTCGCAGGCTTTCGCCTCTTGCTCGCAGCGGGTCAGCCTCAATCGATGATCTGAACGATTTTCCGGGTTGCTGGATCGACGATGACCGCCTCGCCGTTCACGACGGCGTAACGGTACCGCGGCGCCACCCCAAACTGGCGGGGAATCACATAAAGCGTGACCCTTCGCGGAGGAAGCATCATCCCCACCGTAACAGGCTCGCCAATCGAATAGGCAGATCTGTGCTCGCGTACCACATATTCCCGGAATCGCGGATATTGATCAGCGCCTAGTACGCCTGCAATGCCGCCGGCGACGCCTCCGACCACACCGCCGACAATCGCCCCCGGCGGGCCCGCGGCTTCGCCGCCCGCCTCCGCGCCGCGAGCAGCCCCTCCCGGCACGCCTTGCGATTGCGCTGTTAGCGGGAAAGCAATTAGGCCTGCTATCGTGGCTGCGCCAACAAGCTGAACAGGTCTCATGAGTTTCTCCTCTCGTTGTGAAGGGAGGACGTCACGGCAAAATCCTTGCCGCTGTGATCCGGTTCCGGCACGACCGTCACAAATTCGTGACGCGATTTCGTTCGAGCCGTCCCGTTCGGAACCAAAATCCGCCGGCCTAGTTCCGCGACCGGAGGATCATGGAAAGGACATAAGGAGGTCCCATGCGATCGACGCTATTAACGACGGCCGCAGCGGCGGCTTTGTTCACGTTTCCGCTAGCGGCTTATTCTCAGGCGCAAAAATCGGAACAACAGCGTCAGCGGCCCGCGGCAAGCGAGGCGAACCAGCGGCCGGAAGCTGATCAGCAGCCCATGGCTCAGCAAAAGGGCGCGGAGCGCGGACATGCGGGACGATCGGCTGCCGAGCAGGCGCAACCCGGCACGGAGATGCGCGGCAGCAGGAGCGAGAACCCTGGCGCCCAAGAGCAGCTAAAATCGAAGAAGCCTGAAGCCAAGCGTCCGGCGCAGAAAGCCGAAGAGCAGAACCCTAACGCCGCCCCCGCGCAAAAATCTGGCACCAGTAACGAGCGGATGCAGCCCGGCAAAGAGCGGATGCAGCCCGGCAAAGAAAAGATGCGAGCGGGCCAAGAGAACCTAGAGAAGAGGCAGCCGGGCGATGAGAAAATGCAACGGCAGGGTGAGGCGAAGCCCGGCCGCGCGGCAACTGAATCTGAACGCGCGCCGCGCCACACCATGCGCTCGAACGCTCCCTCGACGCAAAGGCCAGGGACCGAAGCGCAAAAGCCCTCGGGCACCATAACCGGCGGCAATCGGCCCCCGAGCACAGCCGCGCCGGGCCAAGCGCAGACGGGCCGCAGTGCAACGCCGGCTCAAGGTGCGCAGCCGCAGCAAGGAGGCGCCGCGGCGCTCAACGCGGGCCAGCAGGCGGATGTGTATGCCGCCCTGAGCAACGAAAACGTGCACCGGCTTAACCATGCGAACTTTGCTCTCGCCGCGGGAACGATCATCCCCGGATACATTGCGCTCAATCCGCTTCCGGAAAGCGTCGTCGAGATTGTGCCCCAATATGACGGCTACGACTATGTAATGGTGCGCGACGAGATCATCATTGTCGATCCGCAAACACGGGCCATCGTGACCGTGCTGCACGGTCAAGGGCGCTCGGCGGCCGTTGCACCGGCGAAGCATGTGCGGCTGACGAGCAAACAGCGGCACATCATCATGAGCGACCTTAGGACAACGGAGGGCGCCTCGATTGGCCGGGTGTACATCGGCGAGCGCGTGCCTGAGGACATCGAGCTTTCGCCGATACCTCAGGATGTCGTGGGCGAAATCCCGGATATCAGCCCCTACCAGTATTTCGCGACTGGTAACGAGGTTGTGCTTGTCGCGCCCGACTCGCGCGAAGTCGTCGACATCGTGCGGTAAGGCTTGCTAATTGATGGATGCGCCGGGCAGCCGGCGCATCCAACGCGGCCCGCCTGTTTACTTCATATCATGGCGAGACAGAGGCGATGCTTTACGAAGAGCAATGGCGCGACCAGCGAATTTTTATGCGTGCGAAAAATAAGGCCGGGTCGCCTTCACCCAGCCCCGCGCACGCGCCTCGGGATCGGCATTAAGAGAGATGTCGGTGACAACAGCTGCGCTATCGGCTCCCGCTTCAAGAACGCCGCGCACACGCTCGAGCGTGATGCCGCCGATTGCGACAACCGGAATCCTGCCGGTTTTTTTCTGCCATTCCGCAATGCGCGAAAGGCCCTGCGGCGCGAAAGCCATTGCTTTCAGGACGGTGGGATAAATGGGGCCCAAGGCAACATAGTCCGGCTCGGCTGAAAGCGCACGCTCGAGCTCTTCATCATCATGCGTGGACACGCCGAGATGCAGACCCGCGCGGCGGAGTGCTGGGACATCTGCCGTACCGAGATCGCCCTGGCCGAGATGGACGAATTCACACCCCGCTTCGATCGCGAGCCGCCAGTAATCATTGATAATGAGCCGCGCGCCGTATTTCGCGCAAAGATGCTTGGCCTTTTCGATTTCCGCGCGGATTACCGCTTCAGGCTTATCCTTGATGCGGAGCTGCACGAGGCGCACGCCGCAAGGCAGAATGCGGGCGATCCACGCCGCGCTATCCACGATCAAGTAAAAAGGATCAAGCACGCGCAAGGCCGCCAAACGGCTGCCCGGCAACGGGCGTGGAGGGCGCAGCCATATCCCGCGGCTCGATCAGATCGGCAAGATAGCCAAGCCGCCCCGCTTCGACCGCGAGCGCAAAGGCGCGCGCCATTTTTACCGGATCGCCTGCTTTGGCAATCGCCGTGTTGGAGAGCACCGCATCGAAGCCAAGCTCCATTGCAGCCGCCGCATGAGAGGGCGCTCCGATTCCCGCATCGAGGATGAGCGGCACATCGGGAAAATGCGCGCGCAGGGATCGCAACGCGTAAGGATTGTTGAGGCCCCGGCCCGAGCCAATCGGCGAGCCCCAAGGCATCAGGACTTCGCAGCCCGAGCCGAGCAGCTTTTCCGCCGCAACCAGATCCTCGGTGGTATAGGGAAAAACTCGAAATCCCTCGCGCGAAAGGGTGGCCGCCACCTCCACAAGGCTAAAGACATCGGGATGCAAGGTATCCTCTTCACCGATCACTTCGAGTTTGATCCAGGGCGTGTCGAAAACTTCGCGTGCCATCTCTGCGGTCGTGATGGCCTCCTTCACCGTCCGGCAGCCCGCGGTATTGGGCAGGACGTGCACGCCAAGCTCGCGGATCAGCGCCCAAAAGTGCTGGCCCGCGCGGCTTCCGCCCGCCTCGCGCCGAAGCGACACGGTGACGATCTCCACTCCCGCCGCTTCGATCGCGCGGGCAAGAATTGCGGGCGAGGGATATTGCGCCGTCCCGGCGAGAAGCCGGGATGTCAATTCGACGCCATAAAGGCGAAGGGGATCCGCGCCCAAATCACGCCTTGCGCTCGCTTCCATTTCAGCCTCCTTGCCGCGGCACAAGCACTTCGACCGCATCGCCCTCCTTTAATTTTGTCGCGGAGCGGTCGCGCCTGCGGACAAAAGTCTGATTGAGCGCGGTCGCGACAGCGGCGTCATTGTATTCGAGCTCGCACAGCAGAGCGTCGAGCGTTGCGGAGAAAACCTCACGCAATTCGCCGTTCACTTGGATTTGCATCCATGACCTCCGGAAAATAGGCGCCCTCAAGCACCACCTGCTTGGTTCTGCGGGCCAGCGCGGGAGCAAGCAAAAAGCCGTGCCGGTAGAACCCATT
>JAFMSB010000108.1 GCA_017353815.1 Methylocapsa sp.
CCCATGAGGGTTGCTGCGGCTTGGCGTCAAGGGCGCGGGTCCAAAGCTAGCCGAGCGGAAAATTCGCGGCCATTGGCGAGCGGGGATGCCGCAGCGGCCCGGCTTCCAACGAGCTGAACCGCGGCAGTAAACGCTTGCTCAATGCAAGATCGTGCTGACAGGCACGGTGGTGGCTATGCTATTTTTTGGATAGGTATTGTTTCAAGGATTTGGCGAGTGTTGCCAAGATCGCCTTGAACCGAGTCCCATCCTTCCACTTTGAATACGATTCCCATCACCTGCGAAGCGGTTTTGAAGCGTTCCCGTTATATTGAGCACTACCGTGTCCACGGCTTGAGCTGCCTTCGCACCGCCGGGAAAGGCCGCCATGGCCGGGACGAGTGCGAACTTAGTCAAAATGGTTTCTGCGCGCGTCAACTGTTTTTGCGTATTTCCTCTCATTACATATCGCACTATGCGCTGGTTGTGATGCGCAGGCACTTGCATTCGCCGCGCCGGTGCTTTTCATTCCCGGCAAATCGCGCCAGGCGGTGCCCGGCGTATCGCCCCGCAAATCAAACGGTTTGGGAGAAACACCCGATGAATTCCCCCTCCACCTTGAGGCAGCGCCTGCGCGCCCATTCCTGGCTCATAATTTTGGTTGGCATGGTTGCCATGGCGCCGATCGGCTGGTCCGGCTTCTGGTATGTGAAGTCCCGGGCCGCCGCCGCTGCCCTCGCCGCCTGGATGGAAAAAGAAGCCCAGGCCGGCCGCCAATGGTCCTGCCCCTCGCAGAAAATAACCGGCTTTCCTTATACGGTTGTAATTTCCTGCGAGAACGCGCAGTTCCAGGGCGAGGCTTTTGGCAAGCAATTGACCGGCACTCTGCATGGCTTGCGCGCCACCTCGCCGCTATTGCGCAACGATAATTTGCTCGTGAAACTCGAGCCGCCCTTTGCCGCAACAAGCAGCAGCGGCGATCTCGACATCAATGCTCAGTGGAGCGAGCTTCTGGTTGAGATCGAAGGCACGCCCGGCGCGCTCGGGCAGATTGCCTTTATGGGCAGCCAGCTGCGCCTGCAAGGCACCGCCGCGGGATCGGTTGTGAGCGGAACCGCGATCGGCGATATCCTGGGCTCTATTGCCAGATCTCCCGCGCGCCGCGACCAGGCTTTTGACGTTACGTTCTCATTCCACCAGGGATTGTTTCCCGCGCTGAACAGCTTTTTGGGTACGGACTCCCCCATTGCGACGCAGTTCGAAGCCACGATCGAACCCTTTGTCCCAAGCGGGCCCACGCTCGCGGAGGCTTTGGAAAAATGGCGTGCCGCGAGCGGCCGCCTCGATGTCACCTTTGCATCGCTGACGGGCGGTCCCGTCGCTTTCGACGCCAGGGGCGGCCTCGGCATCGATGGCGAGCACCGCGTCGAGGGCAAGCTCGATGCGCATTTTGCCGGATTGGCAAAGGCTCTCCGGCGCCTCGATGTCGATCCCGATCTTCTCTCAGCGGGCCAAATCATCTCGGGGCTCTTGGGCGATAGCAGCGAAGGCCTAAAGCTGCCGGTTACTTTTGCCGATGGCTTTTTGCGGATCGGCCCGGTGCGCACGGGGATCGCGATACCCCCGCTTTACTGATTGGCTTCGGGCCGCTTGAGGGCGGGCTCATTCCTCGCTCGTCCGGCGGCCAAAGTCCGGCGCGGCCGTCTCCTGGCCCTGCTCGATGATGCCGCGCCTTATCGCCCTTGTCCTGGTGAAAAGATCGAAGAGGCTTTTTCCGTCGCCATTGCGGATCATCCGCTGGAGCGCAATCAAATCCTCGTTGAAGCGGCCGAGCGTCTCGAGCACCGCGTCCCTGTTGTTGAGGAAAATATCCCGCCACATCACCGGGTCGGAAGCCGCGATCCGCGTGAAGTCGCGAAATCCTCCGGCCGAGAATTTGATTACCTCGGATTGCGTCACTTGTTCGAGATCGGCGGCCGTGCCGACGATATTATAGGCGATGAGATGCGGAAGATGGCTTGTGATCGCGAGCACCAGATCGTGATGGGAAGCATCCATAATCTCCACATTGGCGCCTGCTCCTTTCCAGAAAGAGCTGAGCCGCGCGATGGCTTTGGGATTCGCCCCCGCGGGAGGCGTTAGGATACACCAGCGGTTGTGAAAGAGCGATGCAAATCCTGCGCACGGGCCGGATTGCTCGGTTCCTGCGACGGGGTGGGCGGGAACGAAATCCGCTGCCGCAGGGACATGCGGCGCCACGGCCTTAATAATCGCGGTTTTGACCGAGCCCACATCCGAAAGGATTGCCCCGGGCAGTAGATGAGGCGCAACTTCCTGCGCGGCGCGCCCTATCGCACCTACCGGAACGCAAAGGATGACGAGGTCCGAGCCTTCTGCGGCTTCGGCGGGCGTTGCGACGATCCTGCCGGCGAGCGCAAGAGCCGCCGCTTCCTCGCGTACCTTGGCAGAGGAATCGGCGGCAACGATCTCGCGCGCGAGCCCCTTCCGGCGGCAGATACGGGCAATGGATGAGCCGATAAGCCCGATGCCTATAAGCGCGATGCGGTTAAACAAAGGCTCCGCAAATGGGGGCCCAAGGCCGTCAGGCACGGGCGGGACTCTCGATGGCTAGGAAATCTTTGAGGCTTGCTACGACAAGCCGGTTCGCCTCCTCGGGCCCGACCGTGAGCCGCAGGCAGTTTGGCAGCCCATAGGCGGAAACGGCGCGCAGGATGAGTCCCTTTTGTGTCAGAAACTGATCGGCCGCCATGGCCTGGGCTTGATCGCGAAAATGCAAGAGAAGAAAATTGCCGGCGCTTGGGGTAATCTTGATCCCGAGCGCGGAGATTTCTTTTTCAAGAAAGGCGAGCCAAGCCGTGTTATGGGCAACCGCTTTTGCCAAATGCGCCTCATCTTGCAGCGCCGCGATCCCTGCGGCTGCCGCGGCGCCGCTCGTATTGAAAGGCCCGCGGATGCGGTTGAGCGCATCGCACACATCGCGCGGCGCGTAGCACCACCCAAGCCTTAAGCCGGCAAGGCCATAAATCTTCGAAAAAGTGCGCGTCACCACAACATTCTCGCCCGCCTCGACGAGCTCACGGCCAGGTTTGTAATCCGGCCGCGTCACATATTCGGCATAGGCCGCATCGATCACGAGCACGACATGGCGCGGCAGGTTTTGGGCAAGACGCTCAATCTCAGCATTCGCAAGATATGTTCCGGTCGGATTGTTCGGATTGGCAAGGAAAACCATTTTGGTGCGTGGGCCAATCTTGGCGAGAACCTCATCAACGCAGGCTCTCAGATTCGTCTCCTTCGCAACAACGGGCACTCCCCCCGCCGCGAGAATGGCAATTTTATAGACGAGGAATCCGTGCTCGGTAAAAACTCCCTCGTCGCCGGAAGAAAGATAGGCGCTGGCGAGAAGGTGCAGAATTTCATCCGACCCATTGCCGCAAACGATTCGTTCTGGGTCAAGTCCATGTTTTGCACCGATCGCCTCGCGCAGGGCACGCGCTTCGCCGTCGGGATAGTCATGGAGACGCCCGGCAAATTTGCGCAGCGCCTCTCTTGCCAAAGGCGAGGCCCCAAGCGGCGTTTCATTGGCGGAAAGCTTAAACACTCTTGTGGTGCCGCCGGCCGCGCTTTTGCCCGGAACGTAAGGGTCGATTCCGAGGATGGAAGCGCGCGGGCATGGGCGAGGCCCGTCCGCCCGCAGAGAAATCTTTGTCACGAAGCCGGACTCCGGAAAAATTTCATTGCGCCGCGGCTTTCCCGGCCAAGCTCAGATCAAAGCGCGCCGCATGACTGCCTGCCTCGGCGATTTCTGCGCCACCCTCGGCCGCGCGGGCGATTTCCTCGCGCAAATCATCTGCGCCGCCATTTGCCGCCACCATGAGCGAGAAGCCCGCTTTATCGCGCGACTGCCCCAGCACCTCGAATCCGCGCCCGGCGCAGGACAGGGCAAAATCACTCCCCGCATTCACATCGGAAAACGTCACGCCGAATAGCACCACATCGCGCGCCGCCGCCTCGGCGAGCGGTTTTGCGATCACGAACACGGGCATTCCTGCGGGATGATCCCCTCGCTCGACAAAGGGGAGCCGCGCGATAATTTTGGGCGCTTCCGCGCCCGCCAAGGCGCGCCACCAGGGCCCTGCTTGGCGGGCGGTCTCCGCTCTCACGATTCCAAGATCGCTGCTCGAGGCGGCGACCGACGCGATCACATGCGCCGCGCTCTGATGCGCGATATAGGGCACCGTAAACCCGAAATGGAAGCGGCAGGAATCGCGCATCGCCGCGTCCCCGTCCGAGATATCGGCGTGCACCGAGTAATTCGACTGAACAAAGGTAAAAGTCGAGATGATGATGCGCCAAATGCCTTCGACCGTGTCGAGCGGCAGCAGCCCTTTGTGGCGCAACACGAGCTTGCGCATCATCTCCGCCTCGCGGCCAGGCCGGAAGGCAAGGCCCCCGCCTTGCCGCCCCTTTGCTTCGATGAGCTTATGGATGATCTCGCCGCGCTCCATGAGGAGGAAATGCAGCGCCGCATCTATCCGGTCGATCTCGGAGCGAAGGTCTTCCAAAGTGTGGCAATTGGGCGGACCGGTCATTTTGCGCCGTCTTCGCAGGGTTCCCGGGCAGTCTTAGAGCATTTTGCGGCGAAGGGGAAAGAGGCGCCTGATCCGGAGCATTGCCCGCCTTGGCAAAAAGCCATGGCAAAGCTCAATTGAATGCTGCGGCTGCAACCGCCTGCTGGCGGCGAGAGTTTCCTAACCAAGAGGCAACTTTTTTGGGCCCCGGTGGCAAATCATGCAGCAAACAATCTTTCTTTTCCTGGCGCTTGCGCTTTTGCCCTGCTTGCTTGCTCCAATAGCGAGTGACAGCGGGCTTTGGGCCGCCGGGATCGTTTTGACGCCGGAATACCTGGCTCAGAGCGCGGAGGGAACCGGCAAGACCCAAGACGCAATCGCAAACGCGCAGGTCTTCATAAAGGAATGGGCCGTCCCCACGCCCGGCTCCCATCCCCATGATCCGCTTGCCACCCCGGACGGTTTTATTTGGTACACGGGCCAAATGGCCAATCTCTTGGGGCGCCTCGATCCAAGAACCGGGGAGTTCAAGGAATATCGTCTCAAGACGCCCAACTCAGGACCCCATGGGCTTGCCGCCGATAAGGACGGCAATATCTGGTTCACGGCGGTCTTTGCGGGCTATATCGGCAAGCTTGATCCGAAGACAGGCGCCATCACGGAATACGCAATGCCGGACCCCAAGGCGCATGATCCGCATACCCCAATCTTCGATCAGAAAGGAGTGCTTTGGTTCACGGTGCAGGGCGGCAATATGGTGGGCAGACTCGTGCCCGCCACGGGCGAGGTGCGATTGGTGAGCGTGCCAACGCCGCACGCAAATCCTTACGGAATAGCGGTGAATTCGAAAGGCATTCCCTTCTTCGCCGAATTCGGCAGCAACAAGATCGCGAGCATCGATCCCAATACGCTAAAAATTCGCGAATATGTTTTGCCGCATGAGGACAGCCGCCCGCGCCGGATCGCGATCACGAGCGACGATGCCATTTGGTACACCGACTACGCCCGCGGCGCCTTGGGGCGGTTTGATCCGGCAACGGGCGAAGCGCGCGAGTGGCCTTCGCCGGGAGGAGCGGGCTCGGGCCCCTATGCGATAGCCGCATTGAACGATATTTTGTGGTACAGCGAGTCGGGCGTTGAGCCCAACACGCTTGTGCGCTTCGACCCAAAAACCGAGTCGTTTCAGACCTGGGTCATTCCCTCCGGCGGCGGCGTCGTGCGCAATATGATGGCGGCCCCCGGCGGCAGACTGGTGCTCGCCTGCAGCGGCGTCGACCGGATCGCGCAGGCCGAAGTGCAATAGCGGCCGGTGACGAACCGGCGGGCTCACCGCTGCCCCGGCAGTGGCCGCGTTCGCGCAACGGCTCCCTTTTGAGACCAGGGTCAATACCAGTAAAGCGTGCCGCGCCGCGGCCGCATCCGGCCCGATTTCTTGACACCAGTCGCTTTGAGCGGTTCGTCAGAGACGCTGCCGGGAACAGACAAAGCAGCGCTGATCGGGCCCCGTCTCGGCCACAGACAGTCCCCCTTCCCGAGGGTTATCTCTGGCGTGGAATTATTTGGCGCCGGGTCTCGCTGCGCTAGGTCCTCGAATGACAGCTGCTGTTTCATTCCGCAGTAGCATCCGTCGCTGCGGCGGGTGCAACGGTGATCGATGGCCCTTGCGACTCGGCGCGCTCCTCCGCCGGGCTCGTCTGCCCGGCCAAACTTAGCGCGCAGATGATCAATTCGACG
>JAFMSB010000109.1 GCA_017353815.1 Methylocapsa sp.
CAGGATACAGAATTCCAGCCAGCCGGAGCCGTTTGGGCAAGACCATCGACATGGTTGCGCGATCACGGCCCGGTGAGCGTAGATTATCTCCGGCGGCATTTATCTGTTGTGCGGGAGCTGCACTCCCGCGTGATCAGCGTTGAGTATTCTTCCTCCGACCCAAAAAAGGCGGCAACGGCCGCTAACCGGATCGTTGCTGCCTTCACTGAAAGCCATGACGTGCAAAAAAGGGACGAGCTCGAGCGCGAGCTCGCGCAGCTCGACAAACAGATTCCGGAGGCCAAAGACGAGCTTGAGAGAGCCGAGTCACTGTTGCGGGCGTACCGCAATGCCCATGGAATTGCCGAGCCCAACCAAACCGACCAGATCAACCAACAGCTCGCGGCTCTCACCAGTCAGCTTGCCTTGGCGAAATCTGACTCCTATGGCCATCCAGCTCAGCAGCCTGGCCGCCAATTTTTGCCGGGACAAAGCGAAAGTCGAGATTCAATCCTTCAGGATGCGGACGGCATTGGGCACGACGCGCGAATCCGCGCGATCCAGCGGCGGCTTGCCATCGTACAAAGTGCGAAAAAGCAGGTCGACGCGGCAGAAATCCCAATGCGCGAGCTCGCCAGGCAGGAAGCTGCGAGTCTCGAACACTACAATGAAATGCTGCGCCATCAAAACGAGCTTCGGGAACAGATGGCCATGGCTGTGCCTGACATCCATGTCATCTCCGCGGCTGTCCCGCCCGTTCAGCCGAGTTCGCCCAACCCGCTTCTCTTCATATTCCCGGCATTGGTTTTCTCAGCTGCGGCGGGGACCCTTATCGCGCTCGCTGCCGAAAGGCTTGACCGGGGGTTGCGCAGCGAGCGCGAGGTCGAAGATGCGCTTGGCATTCCTTGCATCGGCCTCGTCCCAGAGCTTCATAGAAACGCGAAGGACCGGCCTCATCACCAGCTCCGGGTGGAACCATTCGGTGTTTACACCGAGGCAATCCGGTCGACTGTCGCCGCAGCGCTTCGGCTCGGCTCTTTGAATGGAGATACAAAAACGATTCTCGTCACTTCGAGCGTGCCGAGGGAAGGAAAAACCACGCTAGCGGTGAGCTTCGCCGTTTACGCCGCACTCCTGCGGCCCCGTGTGATCCTGGTCGATTTCGACTTCAGGCATCCGGCAACACTGCGCGAGTTGAGCGGCGAGATCGAGCGCAATCCGGGAGCTTGCGTGTTCGACTTGTTCAGCCGCGGCCGGCCGGTTGAGGAGGCGATTCAGCGTATCCCAGGCACCTCGCTCGACTATCTGCCGGTTGGCGGCCGGCCGGTCGATCCTCTGCATCTTTTTGCCCGCGAAGAGATCCGGAGCCTCCTTAGCCATCTGCGCGAGAACTATGATTGCGTTGTCATCGATAGCCCGCCTCTTCTTGCGGTCACCGAAGCGCGGCTGCTTGCCTCCATGGCGGATAAGATCCTTTTTGTCGTGCAATGGGGCAACACAAGGCGGGAGTTAGCGCAGAGCGCAATGAATTTTCTACGCAATCCGGGCCTGCTCGAAAAAGACTGCAGCATCTGTGCCCGGGCCGTCGTAACGCAAGTCAATCTCAAAAAGCACGCGCTCTACCGTTATGGGGACAGCGGGGAATGCTACGTGAAATACAGGAAAATTTATTCTTGACGCATAGCGGCTCGCAGATTGCGCCGCAGGGGATCAGACGGCCTCTTTGCCTGGGCCGGCCTTTTCCATCGCCCGATAAATCTTGTTTTGAAACTCTGCATCTTTGCCGTCGGCGAGGAGCTCCACGTGCGCGGCAATTGCCTCGAAGAGAGCTTCGGCGAAGGGGGTATCGTCCTTCGCAAAATCGCTCAAAACATATGAATGCACCAAAGCCTTGTCGCCCGGATGGCCGATGCCAATCCGCACCCGCCGGTAGTCATTGCCGAGATGCGCGGACAAGGAATTTAGGCCGTTGTGGCCCGCATTTCCGCCGCCGGCCTTTACTCGCACCTTGCCCAGCGGAAGATCGAGCTCGTCATGGAAAACGACGATCTCGGGAGGACTGATTTTGTAGTAGCGCGCGGCTTCACCAACCGAGCGCCCCGACTCATTCATATAGGTCTGGGGTTTAAGCAAAAGCACCCGCTCGCGGCCAAGCGCGATCTCGCTCGCTAGCCCTTGGAAGCGAGCGCGGAACGGCGGCGTGCGATGAACTCGCGCGATCGCGTCGATAGCGCGAAAGCCCGCATTGTGCCGGTGACCCGCAAAGGCCCGGCCGGGATTGCCGAGGCCGGCAAGGAGAAGCATCGCGCGCTCTCAAAGGCTTCCGCTGCGGCAATCGCGGAGCCGCACAGCCTATTTCTTGCCCTTCGCGGGGGCCTTGGCTGCGGCGGAAGGCGCCGCGCCTTCCGCTTTCTTTGCCTCGGGCGCCGGAGCTGCGGCAGGCACCGCGGCGGTTGCCGGCGCTGCGGTCGCGGCCTCTTCGGCGGCTTTGAGCGGAGGCGCGATTGTCGCGATGGTAAAATCCCTCTCGCGGCTCGTCGGCTTGCAACCCTCGGGAAGGCCGATTGCGTCGAGATGAACCGAGTCGTTAATTTGCAGCGAGGCGAGATCGACGACAACGGCCTCGGGGATCGCATCGGCGGGAACGCGCAATTCGATTGCGTGGCGCACGGCGTTCAGGCTGCCGCCTCTTTTGATGCCCGGGCAAATATCCTGGTTTATGAAATGCACCGGCACGTCGATGCGCAGGCTCGCCCCGGGCTTGAGCCGCAGGAAATCGACATGAAGCGGCTGATCCTTGACCGGGTCAAGCTGATAGCCGCGTGGAATGACGCGCTGTTTCGCTCCGTCCATTTCGAGCTCGAAAATCGTCGTCAAAAAATGGCCGGCGTAAATCAGCTTGTTGACCTCGCGATAGTCGAGTGCGACTTGCTCGGGCGCATCGCCGCCTCCATAGATGATGCCGGGAATGCGGCCTTCACGGCGGGTTGCGCGGGCGGCCCCTTTGCCTGCCCCCATGCGCGCCGTGGCCGTAAGAGTCTTTGTCGCGGCCATGAACTGTCCTGACGATTGTAGCTAAAACGATTGCGATGCGAGGATCCGGCGGCCCGCTCCCAGGGATACCCGGAGGGATGCCGGGGCTGCTTATAGCCACCCGCCCGTGCTGATGCAACGCAAGCCGCGGATCCAGCCGGCCTTTGATCGAATTGCGGCATTGGAATTGGTCTAAAAATGTTTCACGTGAAACATTTTTGTAAGGTTCCGGCCCAAAACCTGACAGAGGAGAAACAAGACAGCGCCCGTCCCGGAGTAAGACTGGGGAAAAATTGTGTAAGGCTGGCGGTTGGGCGCAGGCTTTTGCGTCCGCCCCTGAACTCCTCCCGCGCGGCTCAGGAGGAGGAGCCGCTGGCATCAGGGCTCTCGTTGCGCGCAGAGGCGGCGGCAAGCTCATCCACGCGGCGCATCGAGCTGCGGATGACCTCGGCTTCCTTAAGATGCTCCTCGGCTCTCCGCCCCCAGATCTCGGCGAGCATCATCCGTCCCCTCTCGATTGCCTGGTGCTGCAGGCTTTGGGCAAGCGCGACCCGCTCGTCGAGCGCCCGCAGCGCCGAAGCCAGTGCGCGCCGCAAATTCTCGTCGAGGGCAAGGGTCATCACTTCGGCCGTATAGGCATGGCCGGTATGGCAGCGGTAACGCACCACATCGCCGTCGATGAACTCCCACATCACGCCGCCGCAGTCCGGACAGGCGAGAACCGAACGCCGGCCAATTTTGTCCAGGTCACGAAAGTCGTTCATGGCGCTTTTGCTTTGAGCTCCGTTTTTTGCGATGTCGACTTCATATCCGGTTGCTTCCGGCGCCTTCGCGGGCGGGCCGGCAGGCAGCCGGACCAAACTCGCCAAAAGGGCCGGAAGCTCGGCAAGGCGGACGACATGGTCGGGCTTGGACCGGCTGAGCGCGGTCAGCGGCATTTCGGAGTGGCGCGCATCGTCGGGATCCTGCACGATCGTGATGCCGCCGCACTGCTTAAGCGTGAAGAGCCCGGACGCCCCATCCCCCAGCGAGCCCGTGAGCACAACGCCAATGGAGCGGAAGCCGCAACAGAGGCCCGCGGAGCGGAACATCGGATCGATTGCCGGGCGCGCGCTGTTCTCACGCGGCCCATTGCCCAAAAGCAGCCGCTCGGATTCGATGATCAGATGGCGCTGCGGCGGGGCAATATAGATCCGGCTCTTTTGCAGCGCCTCGCCGTCTTTTGCAAAAACGGCCGGAAGCGGCCCCGCCTGGGAAAGGATTTTGTCGAGCGTGGACTCGAACCGGCTTGTGAGGTGGATGGTGATGAGAACCGAGGCGGGAAAATCGCGCGAAAATCCCTTGGCCAGAAAACGAAGCGCCTCCACCCCTCCGGCCGACGCGCCGATTGCGAGAATGTTGCGGTTAAGCATGCGCGCTACCTTTCCGGCTGGCCCAGATGCGGAAACTCGGCCCGCAGCGCGCGGTTCCAAGAAAAAGCTCACGGAAGAGGTGCAGACGCAACATCGGGCGCGGTTGAAACTGCCCGCAACGATGACTAGTTGAGGCCTACGCAGGGAGACGCAAGAGAGGGCAGCGGCCTGTGTGATGCTTGCCGCAGCGCGGCCTTTGAGCCCCCATCCAGACCCTTGCCCAGCAATTGCATTGCCGCTTTGCGGCGTTTTTGCTAGGCTCACTTCATCCAATGGAGGGCGCCCCGCCCGAGGTGCCGCCATGGCCAACGATAAAAACGACCGCGCGATGAACACTAAACCCCACGGGGAGGCGCGCGAAAGGCCGGTCATTGTCGGCATCGGCGCCTCGGCGGGCGGCGTACATGCGCTGCAAGCTTTCTTCGAAGCCCTACCCGTTGATACCGGCGCCGCCTTTGTCGTGGTTGTGCATCTTGATCCGGGAAGCCACAGCCAGCTTTCCTCCATCCTCGCCACACGCACCCGTATGCCCGTCGTGCAGGTCGAAGGAACGCAGGAGCTGCGCGCGAATCATGTGTATGTGATTGCGCCGGCCCGGCGGCTCCACATTTCGGACCGCGAGATATCTTCCGAAGAATACGACGAGCCGCGCGGCCGGCGGGCGCCAATCGATCTCTTCTTCCGCTCGCTTGCCGAACAGCACACCGACGGGTTTGCGGTGATACTGACCGGAGCGGGTTCCGACGGCGCGGTTGGCGTGCGCGCAGTCAAGGAGGCGGGGGGGATCATTCTCGTTCAAGATCCTTCCGAGGCCGATTATCCCTCGATGCCGCGCGCCGCGATCGAAACCGGGATCGCGGATTTTATTTTACCTGTGCACGAGCTCGGCACTTGCCTTGCCGAATTGTTGCACAAGAAAGACAGCATCCCCGACCTCGACGAGGGCAATTTCGACGAGGACATGGTGCGGCGGATCCTCGCCCATGAACGGGTGCGCACCGGCCATGATTTTTCCAAATACAAGCGCTCGACGATTTTGCGGCGCATCGCACGGCGCATGCAGATCACAAAGACCGACGATCTTTCGGGCTATTACAACTTCTTGCGCGAAAATAATGAAGAAGCCGATGCGCTCCTCGGCGACCTTCTCATTTCCGTCACGACTTTCTTCCGCGATGGCGACGCCTTCGATTCCCTTAAGGATAACGTGATTCCCCGCCTGTTCGAGGGGAAGGAGCCGAGCGAGCCAATTCGCGTCTGGGTCGCGGGCTGCGCCACCGGCGAAGAGGCCTATTCGCTTGGGATCTTGCTGCTCGAAGAGGCTTCCCGGCACGACATTCGTCCGCCCCTCCAATTATTCGGCTCGGACCTCGACACAAAAGCGCTGGCGATTGCGCGCGACGGGATTTACCCGGCCGCGATCGAGGCCGATGTGAACGAGGAGCGCCTGCGCCGCTTCTTCGCGCGCGAAGGCGATCGTTATCGCGTCCGCCGGGAGGTGCGTGACACCGTGGTGTTCGCGGTCCATGATCTGCTGAAGGACCCCCCCTTCTCTCGCATCGATCTTATCTCCTGCCGGAATGTGCTCATCTATCTCGACCGCGAGCTGCAGCAGCAGATCTGCAGCACCTTCCATTATTCCTTGAACCCTTACGGCTACTTGCTTCTCGGCTCGGCCGAGACGGCGGAAAGTCCTCCCGGCCTGTTTCGGATGACAGACCGGAAGGCGCGCATTTATCAGGCCATGCCGCAACCGGAGGGCAAGCCGCGTCTTATGCCGCGGCTGCTCGGAAGCGTAGGCCATACGGAGCAGAGGCCCCATGTTCAGGGCGCGCCATTAAGTCCAAGGGCGGTGCTAAGCGAGGCGGCGCTG
>JAFMSB010000110.1 GCA_017353815.1 Methylocapsa sp.
ACTCCGCCTCTTGGAGCTTTCCTGCGATGGCCATCCGCCGCCTCGATCCCGTCCTTATCGACCGCATAGCGGCGGGCGAGGTCGTCGAGCGGCCCGCCTCTGCCCTCAAGGAGCTTGTCGAGAATGCGCTCGATGCGGGCGCGAGCCGGATCGATATCGCCATCGAAGACGGCGGCAGCCGACTCATTCGCGTCACCGACGATGGCAGCGGCATGGGGCGGGATGATCTTGAGCTCGCGGTCGAGCGTCATGCGACTTCCAAGCTTCCTTTTGACGATCTTTCCCTGATTGCAACTCTTGGATTTCGCGGCGAGGCCTTGCCGTCAATCGGCTCCGTTGCGCTGCTTGAAATTTCTTCGCGGCCAAAGGGCGTCCCCCATGCATTCTTAATCCGCGTCGATCAGGGCAGAAAACATCCGGCCACACCTTGCGCGGGACCCGAGGGAACAAAGGTCGAAGTGCATGGTCTTTTTGCCGCGATTCCAGCGCGGCGGAAGTTCTTGCGTGGGAACCGCGCCGAGGCGCGCTCCTGCGCCGATGCCGTTCAGCGCCTGGCGATGGCGCATCCGCATGTACGCTTTACCTTCACGAGCGCCGAGACCGCAGGCTTCGATTATGTCCCTGCCCGGGTCGAAGATGCTGTTCTCGCAAGGATCGCCGAGGTGCTTGGCGCAGAGTTTCGCGTCAACACGCTCCGCGTCGAGGCGGAGCGGGACGGCTTCCGCCTCCAAGGCTTTGCCGGCCTCCCGACCTGGCACAGAGCGAATGCAGCAGCGCAATATCTCTTTATCAATGGGCGTCCAGTCCGCGACAAGCTTTTAGCGGGTGCCGTTCGCGCGGCCTATATGGATTATCTGCCGCATGGCCGCCACCCCGCGCTCGCTCTCTTTGTCGAATGCGGCCCGCGCGAGGTCGATGTCAATGTGCATCCGGCGAAAGCCGAGGTCCGCTTTCGCGATCCGGGCCTCGTGCGCGGGCTTCTTATTGGCGCCCTCAAACAAAGCTTGCAAAAGGCGCTCCACCGGGCAACCCCGGCTCATGGCAGGAGCGTGAGCTCGTATTTAACGGGGCGTATGAACCGGGCCGCCGAAGGACATTACGCCTCGCCCGCTGCCGGCCTGGACTTGCAGAAATTGCCCGCGTTTCCCGGTTTTGCCGAGGGCGGCGCACCGTTTTGTAATGATGGTGCTTGCCTTGGCGAGACGCTTGCGGCCGACACAAGGGCGCATGACGAAGAGTCCGCGGCACGCGATCTCGATGCGCCACTTGGCACAGCACGCGCCCAAATCCATGGTTGTTATATAATCGCGCAAACACGGGATGGAATCGTCATCGTCGATCAGCACGCTGCGCATGAGCGGATCGTTTATGAGGCGATGAAGAATGCGCGCGCGGGCAAAACCATCGCGCGCCAAGCGCTTCTCATTCCGGCAATTGTAGAGCTTGACCGGCGCGACGCTGAACGGATCGCGGATGCGAGCGGGCTTCTTGCGGATCTCGGCCTTATGGTTGAACCCTTTGGCCCCGGCGCCATCGCCGTCTATGAAATGCCCGCGCTCCTCGATAGCGGCGATGCGGCGGGCCTCATCCGCGATCTCGCCGCGGCGCTAGCTGAGGACGAGCGCTCCGTAGCTCCGCTCGAGCAGCGGCTCGATCATGTTTTGGCAACCATGGCTTGCCACGGCTCGGTGCGCTCGGGCCGAAGGCTCGGGGCGCAAGAAATGAATGCCTTATTGCGCGAGATGGAACGCACTCCGGGCTCCGGCCAATGCAATCATGGGCGCCCGGTCTATGCCGAGTTGAAACTTAGCGACATCGAAAAGCTCTTTGGGCGGAAGTAGCCGAGCCCGCAAACAGCCGGAATCGGACTATGACTCGCCGGATTCGAACCGGTGCGTTCCACAGCGCCCAAACTATTCCCGGCTCGTTACGTCCTAACTTAATCGACATAACGGCTCTCTCAGGTGTTCGCCTAAAGGTGTGAGCCGTGAAATCGTCCAGCCGCTCACGTTGTAAGAACGGCCAATTTCCGCAAGCGTCTTCACCATGATCGCCGCGTCGGATCGCCTCGCACTTCTGGTGTTCGGTGAGCGTCGGCTTGCGGCCCAGCCCGACGCCTTTCGCCTTGGCGCGCTCGCGGCCCTCGCTCGTGCGGGCGCGGATTAACTCGCGCTCGAACTCGGCAAGCCCGCCTAGCACGCTTAGCATCAAGCGCCAGTGCGCGGTCATCGTGTCGGCCCATGTGTCGCCAAGCGAACGAAAGCCCGCGCCCTTGTCCGCGACTGCCGCAAGCGTGTTGAGACGATCGCGGGTCGAGCGCGCCACCCGGTCGAGCCGCGCGCAACCTCGACGCTCCGGCCGACTGTGCGGCGATTCTCCACGTCATTTTTGCACAAAAAAGCGCTAGTTTTCAAGGGCTCGGTTTTGAGCGCGCAGAGCTCATGCGCCGTCTCCAAGATTGCCGAAAAGCAGTCCCACGAACTCGGCGATATATCCACTTTGGCGGATCCCGCAGTTGTCGAAGATTTGATGCGCACGAGAATTGATTAACTCCAGTTAACACCTACATGCCCCGTCTACGGCTGATGCTGCAAAGTAACCAAAAGCTAACTAAACCTAAAGATTGCGGTTCGCCGTAACATAACCTTTGGCATTGGTAAACCAAAGGGTTGTTAGTTCTGTCTCCTGTCGTCTTATCCAAGTATTCGATGGGGGTGCTAATGAATAAACATTGCAACAACGTTTACCGCGAGGGAAACGTTAAGTCTCTCGCTAAAGCTTTCCTGATTATCCCGGGTATCCAGTCCGCTATAGGCCTCGCCGCCGGCGTGGCGGCCTTGCTGATCGCCTCTGGCACAATGGCGCGGGAATTCGTTTCGTTTCCGCAAAATTATCCAAGCGGCACGATCATCATCAAGCAGAGCGAGCGCAAGCTCTATTTCACAACCGGGCCCGGAACAGCCGTGCGTTACCCGATCGCTATCGGCCGCGCCGGAAAGGCCTGGCAGGGCGAGACCTATGTTCAGGGCAAATATATTCGCCCTGCCTGGGAGGCGCCCTGGGTCGTGCGCCAGGATCATCCGCAATTCTCCCATGTCATTCCCGGCGGGTCGCTGCACAATCCGATGGGCGCGGCGGCAATCACCCTCGGCCTTTCCGAAGTTGCCATCCATGGCACAACGGCGGGTATGAGACGATCCGTCGGAACCGCCGCTTCTTATGGCTGCATAAGGATGTACAACGAAGACGTCGTCGATCTCTTCCGGAGGGTGTCAATCGGCACCCGGGTCGTGGCCATTCCTTAGCCTTAATTGCGGCCAAGTATTAGTCTCGGGATACGATAGTGGCGTTTTTCCCGGTGCGGATATGACCCTCGCCGGGAACCAGCTTTGTGCCGGGCCAGGCCCCGGCCCGCGATGCCGCCAGGAAGCTAACTCATCCGGGGGGCCGGCGGCGCCGGGCTGCGGCACTTGCAAGTTGCTAGCAAGGCGCATCCCGCGGGCACAAGTTACATCGAACTTGCCCGGAATGCTCCGGCTGCGGTAGGCTCGCGCATTGCCTTGCGCGCCGGCGGCAAGGCTTACACTCTCGCAGGAGCCACAGGTTGGATACAACAGCCCTCGAACAGCCCGAGCTTGCGAACCAGATCATTGATGTCATCGTCAAAGAGGGGATGGTCGACCGGGAAAAAGCCACACTGGATGCAACCATCGAAAGCCTCGATCTCAAATCGATCGACATCGTGATGATATTGACGGCCATCGAAGAAAAATTCGATGTCTATATTCCGATGGATGGCCCTTTCCATGAGGCAAAGAACGTTGGCGATCTGATCAACGCCATCGCCGCCCATATTACCCGGGAAAAATCCAAGCCGAATGCCTAAAGCCCGGCGGATTTTCGTCACCGGCATGGGCGCCGTTTCCGCTGCCGGAATAGGAGCGGCTGCGCTCTGGCAGGCCGCCCGCAACGGGCGCTCTTGTGTCGGCGAAGCCCAGTTCCCGCGCCCCTATCGCGGCCGGATAAGACTTGCCGCGCAGGTGCGCGATTTTAATCCCGCTACCCATGTCACCGCCGCCGAGCTCCCCTTTTGTGACCCGGTCACGCAATATCTTCTCGCTGCCGCCGAGGAAGCTGTGGTTCAAGCCGGGCTGGCGCATGAAAAGCCGATGGGTGTCCGCACGGCCACGATTATCGGAACCGGCATTGGCGGCATGCATACTCTCGACGCTGGCCTCCATCTCACCATCGTCGAGCAAGGCCGCCCGGATCCCTTGACCGTCCCGCGGCTCATCCCGAGCGCCTGCCCGTCCCAGCTTTCGATTCGTTATGGCTGCAACGGGCCATGCTTCGCGGTGGCAAGCGCTTGCTCCTCGGCCAGCCAGGCGATCGGGATCGGCACCCAGCTCATCCGCTCCGGCGCCGTCGACCGGGCGATAGTCGGGGGCACCGAGGATTGCGTGACCAACAGCTCGATGCTTGCCTGGGAGGCGTTGCGGGTTCTCACGCCTGATTTCTGCCGGCCCTTCTCCACGGGCCGCAATGGCATGGTCCTCGGCGCGGGCGCGGCCGTCTTTGTGCTCGAGGAGGAAGAATTCGCGCGGGCGCGCGGTGCAAAGCCGATCGTCGAAATAGCAGGATACGGGACCTCGACCGACGCGAAGGATCCGGTGCGGCCGGACGTGCTCGGCGCAGCCGCCTGCATGCTCAATGCGCTTGACGACGCGGCCATCGAGCCCGGGCAGATCGATTATGTTAACGCCCACGGGACGGGAACGACGATCAACGACATCACGGAATCTGAGGCTATGGGCCGCGTTTTCGGCAGCCGACTTTCGCAGCTGCCTGTTTCCTCGACAAAACCCATTCATGGCCATGGCCTTGGCGCAGCCGGCGCGCTCGAGCTTGTCGTGACCATCGGTGCCGTATGCAACAATATTGCACCGCCCACGATCAACTGGCGCGGCGCCGACCCCAAATGCCCGGTCGACCCGGTGCCTAACGAAGCCCGGACTATGCCGATCCGGTCTGCGCTCAGCAACTCCTTTGCCTTTGGGGGCATCAATGCAAGCCTCATCGTGCGATGTCTAGAGGCGGCATGAAGGCGCGAAATGGCTGCCCGCAACCGGCGGCCTTCCCTTCCGGACTGGACGAGAGCAGCGAGCCGTTTTTCCTGCCGCCTCTCCAGGTCATAATCACGGCAGAAGAAGTCTCGGGCTTTGCGCGCGCCATTTGTGCTGAGAATGGCAACGGCCGGGTGCCGCTTACCTTTCCTATCCGGTGGCTTGCCCTCCCTTCTGTTCACGATTGGCTGTTGCAGTTAATTGGCAGGGGATATTTGCCGGTTCATGAAGCCCAAAATTTTATCTTTGAGCGCGAACTCGAGATGATGGCCGAGTACATTCTCCGCATCGAGGCAAAGCAAATCTCTGCCCCTGCCCGGCTGACTTTGGCGATGTCGATCTCGACGCCGGAAGGCGACCTCTGCGCGATATGCGAAGCCGTGCTGCGGCTTGTGCCCTTAGACCCGGGCGCCGGATGAAGTCCGAGAAAACAAGCGGCCCCTTGAGCCTGCCAGAACTGGGGCAAAGGATTGCCCCTCGGGTCTTTGGGCCATTCGCGCGCGAGGCGCTTGCCCTCTATGCTGCCGCATCGGGCGATAACAACCCTCTTCATCTCGACCCCAGCGCGGCGAAATCGGCCGGACTTCAGGACACCCCCGTGCATGGTATGTTGATGTTTGCGTGCTTCGAGCCCTATCTTTCGGGATGGCGCCCGGATCTTTTTATCGCGCGCCTGTCATGCAAATTTCTGCGGCCGGTATTTGCTGGGGAAGGCATTACCATCTCGGGCCGCGTTGTCGGCAAAGCGCCGGCGCCGGGAAAAGAGATTATCGTGCGGCTGATGGCTCGCGCCCCCAACCACGATCTTGCTCTTGTGGGGGAAGCATCGATGCGCTGCAAAGATGGCTGCCCGGCGCGCTAAAATGCCGGCAAAAAGCCTCCTGATCACCGGCGCCTCGAGCGGAATCGGACGCGCCCTCGCCTTTGCCTATGCCGGGCCTGGCATTTCCTTGGCGCTGATGGGACGCGACCCCGGGCGGCTCGAAGAAGCGGCATCGGCTGCGCGTGCCAGAGGTGCGGAGGTCCTTACCACGCCGATCGATGTGCGCAATCAAAGCGCGATGGCGGAATGGATCGCGGACCTTGACCATCGCCTCTGCTTCGATCTTGCCATTGCCAATGCGGGTATAACGACCGGGCTTGCCGCGCGAGAGTTTGCGGAAGATCCGGC
>JAFMSB010000413.1 GCA_017353815.1 Methylocapsa sp.
ATTGGCGATCTTGCAAAAATACGCGATCGAAGTTCCTGCCCCGGTGCGCGCGCATCTTAGTTTACCGAAAGCAGAAACTTTAAAGCCGGGCGATCCGCGTCTAGCAACCGTCACCAATATCATGATTGGAACGCCGCAATTGGCGCTTGAGGCGGCGGCGATGGTGGCGCGCAGGGCCGGCCTCAATCCTCTTATTCTCGCCAATGCCATCGAAGGCGAAGCGCGTGACGTGGGCTACGTCCATGCGGCAATTGCCCAGCAGGTGCATGGGTTTGCCCAGCCGGTGCCGCCGCCTTGTGTTCTCATCTCCGGCGGCGAAACATCGGTGACCCTTCGCGGGTCAGGGCTTGGGGGCCGCAACACTGAATTTCTCCTCGCGCTCGGCATCGCATTGGATGGCCATCGGAACATCTTTGCGCTTGCTGCGGATACCGACGGCATTGATGGCTCGGAAGATAATGCGGGCGCGTTGCTATTCCCCGATAGCCTTTCGCGCGCGGCGAAACTGGGCTATTCGGCCAAAGCCATGCTCGCCAATAATGACCCGTATACCTTTTTCTCGGCGCTAGGCGATCTCGTTGTCACCGGGCCGACACTCACCAATGTCAACGACTTTCGCGCGATCCTGGTCCTGCCGCCGGCCAGCATGTTCTAGCCATTGCTCGATCGCTTCTGCGCAAAAACTGAGGTGCAAATCCATGGCTGCCTCGAGCCGGGCCGGTATGGTTTCCCCTTCTCTCTACCATAAGCGGCAACGGTTGCGTCGGCGTCGCTGAAAGCGGAAGCCCGCTTCCCAGCGGCAGTTCATCGATTTTGGCTCTGCGCGCCGCGCGGCGGCCGACGGACCGTTTGTCCCACGCGGTTTCGTCTTGCTGCGGAGCAAGCAGGGCAAGGGCAGGCCGCGCGCAACTTGGTTGCGCTTGAGGCCATGATTTGGTTAATAGTGCAGCTTTGCAAACCGATGGAGGAGTAACGATGCCGGGCCGTCACTTTCTTTTTGTTCCAGGGCCGACCAATGTCCCGGACCGCGTAACGCGCGCCATGATGGTGGCGATGGAAGACCACAGATCGTCCAAATTTCCCGAGCTGACGCTTCCTTTGTTTCGCGATTTGAAGAAGGTCTTCAAGACCGCCGACGGCCAGGTCTTTATTTTCCCTTCCTCCGGCACCGGCGGCTGGGAGGCCTCTTTGTGCAATACGCTCTCTCCTGGCGATAAGGTCCTTGCGTCGCGCTTTGGCCAGTTCAGCCATTTGTGGATCGATCTCGCTCAGCGCCTCGGCCTCGATGTCCAGATCCTGGAGGAGGAATGGGGCACAGGAGTCAAGCCGGAAAAGGTCGAGCAGGTCCTGCGCGCCGACAAGAGCCATCAAATCAAGGGTGTTCTTGCGGTGCAGAATGAGACCGCAACGGGAGTGACGAGCGACATTGCCGCCGTGCGCAAGGCGATGGATGCCGCAGGCCACCCGGCGATGCTCTATGTCGATGGCGTGAGCTCGATTGGGAGCATCGATTTCCGTATGGACGAGTGGAAGGTCGATCTCGCCGTCTCGGGCTCCCAAAAAGGCTTTATGCTTCCCGCTGGCCTCGGCTTCGTTTGTGCGAGCCAAAAGGCGTTGGCCGCCTACAAGACCGCGGGATTGAAGCGCGTCTATTTCGATTTCGGCGACATGATGAAGGCCAATGCGACGGGCTACTTCCCTTATACGCCGGCCTTGCCGATGCTTTACGGCCTGCGCGAAGCGCTCAATATCCTTTTCGAGGAGAAACTCCAGCACGTGTTCGAACGCCATCATGTGCTCGCGAGCGGGGTGCGCGCCGCGGTCAAGGCATGGGGCCTGCAGCCCTGTGCCAAGGAGCCGAAATGGTATTCGGATACGGTGACCGCGGTCGTCGTTCCGCCGGGCATTAATGGCGCGGATGTTATCGACGCCGCCTTCCGCCGCTATGATTTATCGCTGGGCGCGGGTCTCTCGCAGGTTGCGGGCAAGGTGT
>JAFMSB010000414.1 GCA_017353815.1 Methylocapsa sp.
TAACTGTTCACGCAGCTGCCGGATACTATCTTTCGCGTATACCCGACTCGTCGCTGCCCAATAGGCAAGCAATGCGGGTCATTGCGAACCCGCTGCAAAGCCTGGTTGATCACATTGAGAATTTCGCCGAGGATGCGTCCGTCGGTGACCGGACGCCGCGCACGGGCGGACGCGGGGATCTAAAATCGCACATAACTCTCCGCCGTTCTTACTTCGGCGATGGCTGTAGGCACCTGACTGCGGCACCCGCGCACGGCCGCCTCACTCATCCAACCGGACAAAATATCCGGCCAATCTTACCTTCCCGCGCCTTGTTCTTTGTCCATAGCCTTGTAAGGTTTTGGCCAGGTTTCGGACAAAAATGTTTCACGTGAAACATTTTTGGAATAATTCTAAACAACATTCGCTGGAAGATCCGGCTCCTCTATCCTCCCGGTGTCACTCGATTGCCGCTCTCTGCAGCCGGAGCGCATTGCCGATCACGCTAACGGAAGAAAGCGACATGGCCGCGGCCGCGATGACGGGCGAGAGCAGAATGCCAAAAAAAGGATATAGGACGCCCGCAGCAATCGGCACGCCCGCGGCATTGTAGATAAAGGCAAAGAAGAGATTCTGCCGTATGTTGCGCATCGTTGCCCGCGAGAGGAGGCGGGCGCGCAAGATTCCGCGCAGATCGCCTTTGAGCAAAGTGACCCCCGCGCTTTCGATCGCAATATCCGTGCCGGTGCTCATGGCAATTCCGGCATCGGCGGCGGCAAGCGCGGGAGCATCATTGATGCCGTCTCCGGCCATGGCGACGATGCGGCCCTGGGCGCGCAGCTCCTCGACCGCCGCGCTTTTATTTTGCGGCAGAATGCCTGCCTTGATCTCTTCGATGCCGAGCTTGCGCGCCACGGCCTCCGCGGTCACGCGGTTGTCGCCGGTGAGCATCACCACATGCACGCCGTCGGCCTTTAGGGCCTCAATGGCCTCCATTGCTCCTCTCTTGACCGGATCGGCAATGGCAAGAAGGCCCGCGGCCTCGCCATCTACCGCCACGAAAACGACGGTCGCTCCCTCTTTGCGAAGCTCGTTTGCCTCTCTCAGGAGCTCCGCCGTGCTGATCCCGGCTTCTTTAAGGAAACCAGGATTGCCAATGATAAGTGTGCGGCCGCCGACCTCGCCCCTTACGCCTTTGCCGGATACCGCTTCGAACCCCGACGGCTCGGTAAGTTCGAGCTTGCGCTCGTGAGCTGCGGCGAGGATTGCCGACGCGAGCGGATGCTCGCTCGCCCGCTCCAGGCTCGCGGCAAGCCGCAGCACTTCGTCCTCGCCGAGGCCGCGAAACGCCTGCACGGCGGCGAGCTTCGGCCTGCCCTCGGTCAACGTTCCGGTCTTATCGACGGCAAGCGTGTCGATTTTTTCCATTCGCTCCAAGGCCTCTGCATCCTTGATCAGCACGCCGAGCTGCGCGCCCCTGCCAACGCCCGCCATGATCGACACCGGTGTCGCAAGGCCGAGCGCGCAGGGGCAGGCGACGATCAGGACCGAGACCGCGGCAACGATCGCGAAAGCAAAGCGCGGCTCCGGGCCAAAGACGGCCCAGGCGGCAAAGGCCAGAAGCGCAACGCCAATTACCAGAGGCACGAACCAGGAGGCAACCCGATCGGCGAGCCGCTGGACCGGCGCCCGGCTCCGCTGCGCTTTGGCGACAAGCTGGACGATCTGAGAAAGAATCGTGTCCGCGCCAACCTTTTCCGCGCGCATGATAATCGAGCCGGACTGGTTGAATGTGCCGCCGATTATTTTTGCGCCAGCGCCCTTCCCGATGGGCAGAGATTCGCCCGTGACGAGCGACTCGTCGAGCGTTGCGTAGCCTTCCAGGACCGTCCCGTCGACCGGCACTTTTTCGCCCGGCCGGATGCGCAGCCGGTCGCCCGGGACGATGGCATCGAGGCCCACTTCTTCGTCGGTCCCGTCGTCCCGGATGCGCCGTGCGGTTCTAGG
>JAFMSB010000111.1 GCA_017353815.1 Methylocapsa sp.
GTTCCGACAAGCGTGGCGGCGCCAATGGCGCGCGCATCCGCCTCGCGCCGCAGAAGGATTGGGAAATCAACGAGCCGGAGCAGCTCAGGACCGTCCTTCAGAAGCTCGAAGCGATTAAGTCGGAATTCAACGTATCCGCCGGCGGCAAGAAGGTCTCGCTGGCCGATCTGATCGTTCTCGGCGGCTGCGCGGCGATCGAGAAAGCCGCGAAGGACGCCGGGATTGAGGTGAAGGTCCCGTTTACGCCGGGGCGCATGGATGCGTCTCAGGAGCAAACCGACGCCGAATCCTTCGCGCCGCTCGAGCCGCGCGCCGACGGTTTCCGCAACTATTTCTGCGGCAAGCAGCAGTTCATGACGCCCGAGGAGGCGTTGGTGGACCGCGCTCAACTGCTGACGCTGACCGGGCCGGAAATGACCGTTCTCGTCGGTGGCCTGCGCGTCCTCGGCGCGAATACTGGTGGGTCCAAGCACGGCGTCTTCACCAACAAACCCGGGACGCTGACGAACGACTTCTTCGTCAACCTGCTCGACATGGACACGCAATGGCGGCCTGCCGGATCCGACGGCGTGTACGAGGGACGCAGCCGGAAGACGAATGCGGTTAAGTGGACCGGCACGCGCGTCGATCTGGTCTTCGGCTCGCACTCGCAGCTTCGCGCCTTCGCAGAAGTTTATGCCTGCGCCGATTCCAAGGAGAAATTCGTGAAGGACTTTGTGGCCGCCTGGGCCAAGGTGATGAACTCCGATCGCTTCGACCTGGCTGAGTCGCAAGGATCCTTGCATTAAACGCCAAGCCGCTAGTGCCTTGGCTGAGAGGATATGTCAGACAGCGCCCAAGCGCGGTGTCTGACTTTCGTTAAGTGTGCTTATGCGGGACCGCGCGCATTTGGTCGAAGGCTTTGATCCATTCTGGGATCAGGACAGACCAGGATACCCATGCCCGGTTTGATCCCGGTTAGTCTCCCATCAAATCCCTGCGGAGCTCATCACATCACCGTAAAGCGGTGTCCTTCGCACCCGGCCTGCCCAAGCGAGGCGGCGCGCAAGAGAATGTGAATCCAGAATTTTTCCAGCTCGCGTGCGGCCTTTGGCACGTACAAATCTGCACATTGATCTTATTACACGATGTGCGCGGCATTTGCACTTATTTACATCTTATGGGGATACTTGAACATATCTGCGAGTGATCTTAAGCTTTCTCGAAGAGGAGGCCCAAATGCAGCCGCAGGTCGAAGTCTTTTTTCACGCGCCGACGAATACCGCGAGCTATGTGGTAAGGGATTCGCAATCGAACGCGTGCGCAATAATTGACTCTGTCCTCGATTTCGATTCTGCCTCCGGGCGGACCTCGACGGTCTCGGCCGAAGGCATCGCGGCTTACGTTGAAAAAAACAAACTGCGTTGCGACTGGATTTTGGAGACGCATGCGCATGCGGATCACTTATCGGCTGCGCCTTATCTCAAGGAGCGGCTGAACAGCCGGATGGGGATAGGTGCCAAAATCACGATGGTGCAAAATGTATTCGGCAAGATTTTCAATGCGGGGTCCGAGTTCGCGTGCGACGGCAGCCAGTTCGACGCGCTTTTCGAGGACGAGTCGGAGGTTGTCATCGGTGCATTACGGGGCCGGGCGATCCACACGCCGGGGCACACGCCCGCCTGCATGACTTATATTTTTGGCGATTTGGCCTTTATCGGCGACACTCTGTTCATGCCGGATTATGGGACGGCGCGGTGCGACTTCCCTGGCGGCAATGCGCGGGATATGTACCGTTCGGTTCAAAAGCTTTATGCGCTGCCGCCCGAAACCCGGCTCTTCCTCTGCCACGATTATCTGCCGCCCGGCCGGACCGAATACCGGTGGGAGACGACGGTCGCGGATCAAAAGGGCCACAACATCCATATCCGCGAAGGGGTGAGCGAGGATGCGTTTGTACAGATTCGCACCAAGCGGGACTCCACGCTCAATATGCCTGCGCTCATCATACCGTCGGTGCAGGTGAATATGCGCGGGGGCAATTTCCCCCCGCCGGAAAACAACGGCGTCACTTATTTGAAATTGCCGGTCAACCTCCTTTAGAAAAGGCCAAGGGAAGGAGCCGGCGGCCATGATGAGCAGACGCTTTTTGCTCGGCGCGGCGAGCGGCGCGCTCGCTGGCGGCGCTCTCACAAAATTGAGTTGGGCAGTACCCGCGCAAAAGGAAGAAACCGTAAACCTTCCCTTCGCCAATGGCGAAAGGCCGCTTGTGCGCTACCCCGGCAAGCGGCAGCTCATCCGGCAGACAGCCCGCCCGCCGCAGCTCGAGACGCCATTCAGCGTGTTCGATGAAGGTGTCATCACCCCGAACGATGCCTTTTTCGTGCGCTATCATCTGGCGGGCATTCCGTTATCGATCGATCCCGACGCCTTTCGTATCGATGTGAAAGGGACGGTTGACCACCCGCTGTCATTATCCTTGGACGATCTCAAAGCCGGATTTGAGCCGGTTGAGATTGTCGCCGTCAATCAATGTTCTGGGAACAGCCGCGGCTTCTTCGAGCCTCGGGTTGCGGGCGGGCAGCTTGGCAACGGCGCCATGGGCAACGCCCGCTGGCGCGGGGTTCCTCTCAAAGCCGTTCTGGATAAGGCCGGCGTGCGGGCGGGGAGCCGGCAGGTTACCTTCAACGGTCTCGACGAGCCCGTCCTGCCGGAGACGCCCGATTTCGTAAAAGCGCTCGATATCGATCACGCCAGGGATGGCGAGGTCATGGTCGCCTATAGCATGAACGGGGAAGAATTGCCGTGGCTCAATGGCTATCCCGTGCGGCTCATCGTGCCAGGCTGCTATGGCACTTATTGGGTCAAGCACCTGAACGAAATCACGGTGATCGACAGTATCTACGAAGGATTTTTTATGCAGAAGGCCTATCGCATTCCGGACAATAGCTGCGCCTGCACGGAACCGGGACAAGCGCCAACCGCAACCGTGCCGATCAACCGGCTCAACGTGCGCTCGTTCATAACAAACCTCTCGAATGGCTCCAAAATCCGCGCCAGAACCAGCACGCTGGTAAAAGGCATCGCATTCGATGGAGGATATGGTATCACGGATGCATTGCTCTCAACAGATAGCGGTAATACATGGACCGAGGCAATGCTCGGGGCGGACCTCGGCCGCTATTCCTTCCGGGAATGGCAGACCTTCGTTCGCCTCCCTCGCGGCCCGCACGAGCTAAAAGTGCGCGTGATCAACCGCATCGGCCAGTCGCAGCCCAGGGCGCCTCTGTGGAACCCGTACGGCTACATGCGCAACGCCGTCGAGACGGTTCGCGTCCATGCGGTCTAAGAGGGCGCGGAGCAATGCGAGTGCCTCGTTATCATTCGCCTGCCGCTTTGGCGGGCATCATTCTCGCTATCGCAGCGGTGAGCTATGCCAAGCCTGTGACTTACGGCCTTCCGGAAGTGACATTCACCTTTCGGCCAGGGCCGGGCATGGAGACGGCGCAGAACAACTGCCTAACATGCCACTCGGTTGACTACATCAGCACGCAACCGCCCAACCGGGGCAAAGCCTTTTGGGAGGCCGAGATCACGAAAATGATCAAATCCTATCATGCGCCAATCAGCGAGACGGATGCGAAGACGATCGTCGATTATCTCGCCAAGACTTACTGAATAGCAAAGAGCTAATTCCGGTCCTTTGGGCGTGTTTCCCGTGGTCAGTTCAATAAGCTCGAACATTGGATTGGTCTGGACGACGCTTGAAGCAGGATTGAAGTGGGCGGGTCTTCGGTCGCACATAAATTCCGGCCGTTGTTTCTTCGGCAAAGGCGAAAACCTGTTGCTCGCCTGTAAGGTTTTGGGCAGCAATCGGACAAATTGTTTCAGGTGAAACATTTTTAGAATGACTCAAAAAACATTTCTCAGTGGCCGGTCCGGGGCGCGAACCGGAAATGCCGCCACATCTATTTGATCGCGATCACCATGGAGTCGGGCCCCGCAAGCGGCTCGACGCGGGTCTCCGAAAAGTCTGCCTCGCGCATCCAGCCCTGGCAATCGGCGCCGGTAAAATCAAATCCGCCCTTGGTCTCGATCAGCATGTTGAGGCTCATCAACAGGCCAAAAGCGTTCTCGCGCCGCTCGTCGTCGATGAGAGCCTCATAGACGATGAGCGCGCCGCCTTTCGGCAGCGCGTCATAGGCTTTTTGGAGCAGCATGCGCTTTTGCGAAAAATCCCAGTCGTGCAGAATATGGCCCATGATGATGACATCGGCTTGGGGCAGGGGATCGGCGAAGAAATTTCCGGGCAAAAATTTCACCCGTCCCGATAATCCATGTCTTGCTGCAAATTCTTCGAAGATCGGTTTCACTTCGGGGAGATCGAATCCGGCACCCGAAAGATGGGGGTGGGCGCGGGCGATGGTTATGGGCAGCATCCCTTGCGCGCAGCCGATATCGGCAAAGGATTTGTAATTGGCCCAGGGGAATTTTTTGGCTATCGCATTGGCGGCGGCGAAACTGACCCCGCTCATCGCGGCGAGGAATCCCCGCAGGCGCTCGGGGTCCGCATAAAGCGCGGCAAAAAGGTCATCCTTATCCTTGGCCTCGTTTTGGTTTTGACCGGTTTTGAGCGCCTCGGTCAGAAGGCCCCAAGAGCCATAGAGCCGGGCATTTGCCATTTCGAGCAGGCCGCCCACATAGGAAGGCTTCGCCTTATCAAGAAACAAATTTGTCTCAGCCGTGTTGCGATAGCGCCCGTCTTCGCGTTCAAGCAATTTGAGCGCCACCAGCGCGTCCAGGAAATCGCGCGCCGCCCGGTCATGGAGGCCAATCTTGCGCGAAAGAGCTGGAAGATCGGCGTCGCCCTTGGCGAGCTCCGTGAAGAGCCCAAGCTCGACCGCGCTGAGAAGCGTCTTTGCTTCCCAAAATCCGAATCCGGTCCTGAAGATATGGGCAGGCGTTAAAGCTTCTGTCATCTTGGTCCTCTACCGATCCGCTACAGGTGGGGTTGCATAACTGATGGCATCAGAGCGGCGCGGCAGACAAGGTCCTCGAGCGCGCTAAACCGGTAAAGCTTGCTATTCATTTGGCGCAAGCCGCGTGGTGCGGCAGGCAGCAACAAGCAGCATGGAAAAGCCGATGCTCACCGGCACCAACTCCCTCGTCTCGACAGCCATGGGTTCGGCTGGCCAGCTACCGCCACCGGCGCGACGCAAAAGCTCGGCCCCGATCGTTGGCATCCAGGCGAGAAACTCTGCCACGGTCATGGGAACGGGGATTTTCGGCAAGGCGGTCACGAAGGCAGACTAACATGGTTGCGTCCCGGCGCGAAACAAGCAACTCCCTTGCCTAGTTGCTCCGGCTTGTTTTTCCCGCAAAGTGCACGGCTTCTTCGGCGGCGCGAAAGAGGGCCTGCGCCTTATTCTCGCATTCGCGCTGCTCGGCGGCAGGATCCGAGTCATAAACAATTCCTGCACCCGCCTGCACATGCATCATGCCATCCTTGATGATGGCGGTGCGCAGAACGATGCAAGTGTCCATCTGGCCCGCGGCGCCGAAATAGCCGATGCAGCCGCCATAAATCCCGCGCTTATCGATCTCAAGCTCGTCGATGATTTCCATTGCCCGGACTTTCGGTGCGCCGGAAACAGTGCCCGCCGGAAAGCCCGCGCAGAGCGCATCAATGACATCATGCTTGGCGCCGAGCCTGCCCTCGACATTCGAGACGATATGCATGACGTGGCTGTAACGCTCGATGGCGAATTTCTCAGTTACCTCGACGGTGCCGGTTTCGGCAACGCGCCCCACGTCGTTGCGGCCGAGGTCGAGCAGCATCAGGTGCTCGGCACATTCTTTTTGGTCGGCTAAAAGCTCTGCGGCGAGTGCTTCATCCTCGGCCTTTGTCTTGCCGCGCCAGCGGGTTCCCGCGATCGGGCGGATCGTGACTTTTCTATCGCGAAGGCGAACCAGGATTTCGGGGCTCGAACAGACGATCTGGAACGATCCGAAATCGAGGTAACAGAGGAAAGGCGCGGGATTGATCCGCCGCAGCGCCCGGTAGAGCGAAAAGGCAGGAAGGGGGAATTTTGCCGAAAATCGCTGCGATAGAACCACCTGAAAGATATCGCCGGCTTTGATATATTCCTTTGCCTTTTCGACCATTGCGAAAAAGCGCTCGCGCGGCGTGTTGGAAAGGCGCGCCGCATCTT
>JAFMSB010000007.1:0-5685 GCA_017353815.1 Methylocapsa sp.
ACGCACTCTTGGCTTCAATCGCGAGCTCGCCCGAAATCTCCGCTTCGGCAGGCTCGAGTTTGAGTTTGCCCGCGGCAAGCCGATCGCGCCGCCTCGCACGCAGCATGGAAAGGTTTTCAAGCCGCTTCTGGTTGCGTTTGCGTCTTGCCGTGACGCCGTAGCGCAGCCAGTGCTCCTCGGCAGCGATCTTGCGGCCGAGCTTATGCCGGTTTCGCAGTCAAACCGAGTCCGCCCGCGATCGAGCCAAACCGTCCTTTCGGCCAGATTGTTCAAAAACATCCGGTCATGGCTCACGATGACGAGCGCCGCCGTCGAGGCTTTGAGCGCGGCCTCCAACCATTCGATCGCGGGCACATCGAGGTGATTTGTCGGCTCGTCGAGGAGGAGCACATCGGGCTGAGGGGCAAGTGTCCTGGCGACCGCGGCGCCCGAAAGCCGGGATGGCTCTTCCCTGCCGCTTAATCCCAATTGATTCAGAAGCGCCGCCGCGCGATGGAAGCCATCGCCCGGCGCAAGGCCCGATTCGGCATAGGCCAGCGTCGTCGAATAGCCGAAATATCAGGCTCTTGGGGCAAATAGCACAATCTCGCGCCAGGCTGCGCGAACCGTGGCCTGCCGTCCGGCTCCACGAGGCCGGCCGCGATCTTGAGGAGCGTCGATTTGCCCGAGGCGTTTCGCCCGACGAGGCACAATCTTTCGCCTCGCGCGAGCATGAGCGAGGCATCCTTCAGCAAAGGCTTTCCGCCGAACGTCAGCGAGATATTTTGCAGCAATTAGAGAGGAGGCGGCACGTTGACCGGCGGCTGTCATCGGGGATCGCCGCTCTTATGATCATTCGTGGGGACGCGTTCAAGCCCGGCGCAAAACCGCTGTCAGGAGCACCGGCTTGGCATTGGCGAGCGCGCGGAGCAACTCCCCATGCGCCGAAAAGCGCCCGCAGAGGCGCTTGCCTTCGGCCTGGACCGCGACCTGCCGCGCGGTAAGAGGCCAAGGCTCGAGCGTGAGAGCATCTTTGTGGGGAAAGAGACGGAGCGCGATCCTTTCGCCATTGCG
Source organism: Methylocapsa sp. (assembly GCA_017353815.1). Classification (GTDB taxonomy): domain Bacteria; phylum Pseudomonadota; class Alphaproteobacteria; order Rhizobiales; family Beijerinckiaceae; genus Methylocapsa. The sequence goes on from JAFMSB010000007.1 coordinate 1,054, forward strand.
GGACGGCACTTCGGCAATCTTCGCGGCCGCCGTCACGCCCCCGCAAATATCGAGCGATAGCTTATCAAGCGCCGCGATGAGCAAGCGGTTGTTCTCGATCGCCTCGGGCGAAGCATGCTCGCAGGTTTGCGGATCTTCGCGCAGCGATTTGATGATGCGCGCCTGAAAGCGGCGCTGGCCAGCAAGGAACGCCCGCACGGCATTTATGTCCTCAGGTTTTGCCTTGGCAGAATCGAAATGGCGCTCGTAAATCGTTTTGGCGTGCAGCGAAACCAAAAGCGCAGGATAACGGCCGAAGGCACGGGCGCGGCGAACGCCCTCGCGCCAGAGCGCGGTATGTTTTTTTGGCGGTATCCGGAAGAATTCCCGCGGGAGGCCGGTTTCGCAATCGAGCTCAGGCCGCATCTCCCAAGACAGCCACCCGATATCGTGCTGCTCGGCCGCAAGGCACACCTCTTCCCTTGGAGACGGTGCATCAAATAGGGGATTGCCCCAGGCGCGCGCCAGCTGCCCCGAAAGCCAGGCATGGCTTGGCTGGGGAATGGCGACGACGCCATCTTCGTCTTTTCGCAGCAGCACCGGGCCTAATGTAACGCAGCGGCCGTGTGCGTAAAGCGCTGGCAGGCCGGGCCTGCGTGCGCGCGGTCACATAAGCGCTAACCCGTTCGCTTTATGGTTTTGGCCGGCGGGGGGGCAAGAGCGCTGCAGCAGGCAGGCGGCTAAGGAGACCGCCAATGACCATTCTCAAAATTGCACTTCTCGTCTTCCTCAGGATCGCCTTTTTTGGCGCTCTGAGGCTTGCGCTTTACGCCTATGTTCTTTCCCTTCCCGGCAGTGAGCCAGGGAAGGTTGGGCCAAAGGAGGCCGGCCAGAACGGCGGGGCTGCCTCTGCGCCCGGGACAGCATCCCTCAGCCCGCCGTTGCGCTCATAATGCCCCATGATTCTAATCGGGGCGCGAACTCGCGGGAATGCGGGCAGGCGCCAGCGTCGTTCCGCAAGAACACGCCCGCACTTGCTTTTTGGCCGCTATCGGGGCGAAGTGGACATCCTCAAAGCAGTCTAATGTCGCGATTGATCCATACCTGCCAGGCTTGGCGTCGGCTACTCAAATCACATTGTCGGCGCGCTGGAGCAGTGTGAGCGAAAGTGACGCCGCCCGTCGGTTGCGTAGTTGTGGGCCGGTCGCCACATAGCCGGAATGGCGAAAACAAAATCGAAGGCAATCTTAAGTGTCGCCGATGGTGCTGGCGGCATGATGGAGGTCAAGCACCGTCGCTTCGAAAATGGCGATTGGCCTATCAACTTCGAGGTCCCCGTCGAGCGAGAACAGGCGGACCGTTGGCCACGTTATCTAACAGCCGGATGCCCACCGGCGGGGGTGGGCAGCATCAGGGCTACGGCAACTGGAGCGCGTCGAAAATAGCGGGACAATCATTGTCACTGCAAACGGGAAACCTCAACTCGACATCATATGGGAACGAAAGCGCGACCGCCCAATGAAGGTACGAGCGCGGTTGGCTTCATCGTCGAACCTTTCATTGTCAGAAGCGGAGCGGTTCTTTAACGAAATAAATGACAGCTGTGGCTCAGCCGATACGGAGGCAATATACGTTCGCGGTACCCTGCAATACGACGATGGACTTGCATGGCGCGGCCAGCTTTGGCTCGACGATAAGACGCGGCTGGAGCCGCCATCTCTGCAAGACGAAACTGCGACCATAGGTCCGCGGATCGTTCACGTGGATGCGATTTTGGAATGCATCGGTGAACCGGATGTCGCCTATGCGCGTCAGCAAATGCTCTTGGAGGTTTCCGCGTTCCTAACCGTCGTTATGCGAAAGGCGGTTCGGTTGCTGGACCATGGGAGGGCCTGGACGTGGGCAGCCGACATGAAGGGTTGTGAGGTGCGGCAACTCGGGTATCTTGAGTCTGCTAACCCACTCAGTATGCCAAGCCGCGGCACCGCCAAACAGATTCCATTGTATGCATTAGACAATCCCCCGCTCGGCATCAATGGTAGCACCAACGAAATATCTCTTCGAGGCGACGTCGTCGATCTCTGGGAATTGTATCGCAGCCTGGGCGCAGAGCGGCGCATCCAGTTCTTGCGAGCTGCTGCCAAATGGCAGGAGGCAGTGATCCACTGGCAAGATCGGCCTTCACTCAGTTTCACATTGATGGTCATCGCCTGTGAAGCGTTGAAGCCGCTGGATGCTGATAATCGACAAAAACTGCTACGACGTCATCCAGGCGTTGCTGGGTCGAACGGCTGTTGACCGGATACGACAAAATCCGTTTCCGTCGCAACACGTCCGCAGCACCCACCTGCATACGGGGGAGTTTCACGGCTCCGAGCTGGTAATGATGGATTTCTTGTCAAGCTATCACGACCCGACCTTCCGGGAAGCACATAGTGAAATGTTTCGGGTCACAGCTGCGGCAATCATCGAATGGCTGAAACGGCGGGGCACCTATCGCATGCCAACCCACAGAAACCGGCGCACGTTCCGCCGGTGGCTCAGGGACAATATCATTGTAGCCTCCGGAGTGATTTTTGGGTTTGGCTTAGCGATTGGCTGGCTTCTGCGGGCGTTCTGGAATCGTTGAACTGGCTTAACCGATTGCCTTAGTTGGCGCCTTCCGCATTTGGCGCTTAGCGTCGATTTGGTAATGCACGCTCGTTGGCCGCTACCGGGGAGAAGCGGAAGTTGACCAACGCGCTGGCGCTCACATCTTCAGTGCCGCCTTGAGCTCCAGCAGCTGGTCGCGTTTTTCGGTGGCAATGCGGCGCGCCTCATCCGTTCCGGCGCGCTCCAACTCCTCCTCGAAAATCTCGATCTCGGCGCCGAGCTTCGCCGCGTCGACCTCGTCCAACGGCAAAACCTGGTCCGCGAGAATGGTCAGCCCCGAAGGCGCGGCCTCGGCAAAGCCCCCTCGCACATACAGCCGCAGCTTTGCCTGCGAGCTTTCTTCGATAACCATAATGCCCGGTTTCAACGAGGAAATGACCGGCGCATGATCTTTAAGAACGGCAAATTCGCCCTCGGTTCCGGGCACGATGACGCTTTCGACTTCGCCCGAATAGACGAGTTTTTCGGGGGCAACGAGCTCGAATGGAAAGGCCGGCATGATCTACCCCAGCTGTGCTCTTGCTGCCTGGGCTGGAAATTACGCCGCCTCGGCCGCGAGTTTCTGTGCTTTCTCGACCGCTTCTTCGATCGGCCCGACCATGTAAAAAGCAGCCTCCGGCAGATGGTCGTAATTGCCCTCGGCAAGGCCCTTAAATCCCTTGATCGTATCGGCGAGCGAAACAAGCTTGCCGGGCGACCCGGTAAACACCTCGGCAACATGGAACGGCTGCGAAAGGAAGCGCTCGATCTTGCGCGCCCGTGCAACGGTCAGCTTATCTTCCTCCGAAAGCTCGTCCATGCCGAGAATGGCAATAATGTCTTGCAGCGCCTTATAGCGTTGCAAGATCTGCTGGACTTGGCGCGCGACGGCATAATGCTCTTCCCCGACGATGAGGGGCGATAGCATGCGCGAGGTCGAGTCGAGAGGATCGACCGCAGGGTAGATTCCTTTCTCGGCAATGGCCCGCGACAGCACGGTTGTCGCATCAAGATGGGCGAAAGAAGTCGCGGGCGCGGGATCGGTTAGATCGTCGGCGGGCACATAGATCGCCTGGACCGAGGTGATCGATCCCTTGGTCGTGGTCGTGATGCGCTCTTGGAGCGCGCCCATGTCGGTTGCAAGGGTTGGCTGATAGCCAACGGCCGAGGGAATGCGGCCAAGGAGCGCGGAAACTTCCGAGCCCGCCTGGGTGAAACGGAAGATGTTGTCGATAAACAAAAGAACGTCCTGGCCCTGGTCGCGGAACTGTTCCGCGACCGTGAGGCCTGTCAAACCCACACGGGCGCGCGCTCCCGGCGGCTCGTTCATCTGGCCATAGACCAAGGCGCACTTCGAGCCCTTGGCCGAGCCGCCGTGCTCACGGGGATCGACGTTCACCTTGGACTCGATCATCTCGTGGTAGAGATCGTTGCCTTCGCGCGTGCGCTCGCCGACCCCGGCGAAAACGGAATAGCCGCCATGAGCCTTGGCGATGTTGTTGATGAGCTCCATGATGATGACGGTCTTGCCCACGCCCGCGCCGCCAAAGAGCCCGATCTTGCCGCCTTTGGCATAAGGCGCAAGCAGATCGACGACCTTGATGCCGGTCACCAGAATCTGCGCCTCGGTCGATTGCTCGGAATAGGAAGGCGCGGGTTGATGAATCGCGCGCCGCGCCTTTGCTCCGAGCGGGCCCAATTCGTCCACGGGCTCGCCGATGACATTGATGATGCGGCCAAGGCATTCTTCGCCGACCGGGACCGTGATTGGCCCCCCGGTATCAAGGGCATTTTGCCCGCGCACGAGGCCTTCGGAGGTGTCCATGGCCACGCAGCGCACCGAATTCTCGCCAAGGTGCTGGGCGACTTCGAGTACGAGGCGGTTGCCGCGATTCTCCGTTTCCAGCGCGTTCAAGATTTCCGGCAGATGCCCGTCGAATTTCACATCGACCACGGCGCCCATGACTTGGGTGATGCGGCCTGTGGGCTGATTTGCTGCGGCGTCGGCCATGCTTGTCCTCG
>JAFMSB010000007.1:5695-16324 GCA_017353815.1 Methylocapsa sp.
CGCGCAGCGCCATCGATGCGCTTGGCAGGATCGGCGTCCTCGGAATGCTGAGCGCCACAGACGTCGGCGGCTCTGGCGCTGGCCTGCGCGCGGCGGCAGGCGTTATTGAACAGCTCAGCGGAACGTGCGGCTCCACGGCCATGCTTGTCCTCGTGATTGGCTGAACGGCTAAAGCGCCTCGGCGCCGGAGATGATCTCGATCAATTCCTTGGTAATCATCGCTTGGCGCGAGCGGTTATATTGCAGGGTCTGCTTGCGGATCATTTCGCCCGCGTTGCGCGAGGCATTGTCCATCGCGCTCATCCTCGCTCCCTGCTCGGAAGCAGCGTTTTCAAGCAGGGCACGCATTATCTGAATGGAGATGTTGCGCGGCAGCAGAGCCGAAAGTATCTCCTCTTCATCCCGCTCATATTCATAGGCTGGCTTTAGCGTTCCCTCGCCTCCCTGTTCGGGCAGCGCAAGGGGGATAATCTGCTGCGCGGTCGGAATCTGCGCAATCACCGATTTGAACTGCGCATAAAACACAGTGCAAACATCAAACTCCATTGCCGCATGCAGAGCAACGATCTTCCGGCCGATTGCGTCGGCTTCGGGAAAGCCGATCGAGCGCACCGAGCGCAATTCGATTGCTTCGATAATTTGCCGCCCAAACTGCCGGCGCAGAATGTCGTAGCCTTTCTTGCCGACGCAGAGCAGTTTCACGGTTTTGCCTTCGGCCTGAAGCGAAAACGCGCTGTCGCGCGCCAGCCGCGCGATCGAGGCGTTGAAGGCGCCGCAAAGCCCGCGCTCGCCCGTGCAGACCACCAGGAGGTGAATGGCATCGCGCCCGCCGCCATCGAGGAGGGCGGGAAGATGGCCGGTCGTTGCCGCCGAAGCGGCAAGATTTGCGAGCACCCGCTCCATCCGCTCGGCATAGGGCCTTGCCTGCTCGGCCGCCATTTGGGCACGGCGCAATTTTGCCGCCGCGACCATCTGCATCGCTTTGGTGATCTTCTGCGTCGCTTTGACGGAGCCAATGCGGTTGCGCAGGTCCTTCAACGAGGGCATGTGTTGTCCGCTTTATGCTAATCTGGACATGCGATGCTCAAGCGAAATTTTTCGCATAGGCGTCGATGATCGATTTGAGCTTGGCGCTCGACTCATCCGAAAGATCGCGTGTGCTGTGTATCGTGTCCAGAAGCGGTCCATGACTTGCCCGCAACAGCGCGAGCAGGCCTTCCTCGAAGGCGTGGACACGCTCGACCGGGAATGGATCGAGATAGCCATTCACCCCGGCGTAGATCACGCAAACCTGCTCTTCCATTTTCAAGGGAGAGAACTGGGCCTGCTTCAGGAGCTCGGTGAGCCGCGAGCCGCGCGCGAGCAGCCGCTGCGTCGTGGCGTCGAGGTCGGAGCCGAATTGCGCAAAGGCGGCCATCTCGCGGTATTGGGCGAGCTCGCCCTTGATCTTGCCCGCAACCTTCTTCATCGCCTTGGTCTGGGCCGAGGAGCCGACGCGCGACACCGAAAGTCCGACATTCACGGCGGGCCTTATGCCTTGATAGAAAAGATCGGTTTCAAGAAAAATCTGGCCGTCGGTGATCGAAATGACATTCGTCGGGATATAGGCCGAGACGTCGTTTGCCTGGGTCTCGATCACCGGCAAGGCGGTCAGCGAGCCCGAGCCATGCTCCTCGTTGAGCTTTGCCGCCCGCTCGAGAAGCCGCGAATGCAAATAAAACACATCGCCGGGATACGCCTCGCGCCCCGGCGGCCTGCGCAGCAAGAGCGACATTTGGCGGTAGGCGACGGCTTGCTTGGAGAGATCGTCATAGACCATCAGCGCGTGCATTCCGTTGTCGCGGAAATACTCGCCCATCGCGCAGCCCGAGAAGGGGGCAAGATACTGCATCGGAGCCGGATCGGATGCCGTCGCCGCGACGACAATCGAGTAAGGGAGGGCCCCATGCTCCTCCAAGATTTTCACGAATTGGGCAACGGTCGAGCGCTTTTGGCCGACGGCGACATAGACGCAATAGAGCTTAACCTTCTCATCCCCGCTCTCGTTTTGCGCCTTTTGATTGAGGATGGCATCGAGCGCCACCGCCGTCTTGCCGGTTTGCCGGTCGCCGATGATGAGCTCGCGCTGGCCGCGCCCGATCGGAATCAGGGCATCGATGGCCTTGAGCCCGGTTGCCATCGGCTCATGGACGGATTTGCGCGGGATGATTCCCGGAGCCTTGACATCGACGCGGGCGCGCCGCTGCGCCTGAATCGGGCCCTTGCCATCGATCGGGTCTCCGAGCGCATCGACCACGCGGCCGAGCAACCCCTTGCCAACCGGCACATCGACGATCGCGCCCGTGCGCTTGACTGTCTGGCCTTCCTTGATCTCACGGTCCGATCCAAAAATGACGATGCCGACATTGTCGCTTTTGAGATTGAGCGCCATGCCGCGGACGCGGCTCTCAAATTCGACCATCTCGCCCGCCTGCACATTGTCGAGGCCATAGGCGCGGGCGATGCCGTCGCCAACCGAGAGGACCTGGCCCACCTCGGTGACTTCGGCTTCGGTGCCAAAATTTGCGATTTCATTCTTGAGAATCGCGGAAATTTCCGCTGCGCGGATCTCCATTAGCCGGCCTCTTTCATGCGTGCGCGTATCAGATTGAGTTTCGTTTTGAGCGAGCTGTCAACCATGCGGGAGCCGACCTTGACAATGAGGCCGCCGATAAGGGACGGATCGGCCTTCATCGCGACCTCGACATCCTTGCCGCCCAAGACATCCGCGAGCGCCGCGCGCAGAGTCTCCACGTGCTCCGGATGGAGAGGATCGGCGGCCGTCACTTCTGCGCGGGCGACACCCTTGCGCGCATCGTTGAGGATGTTGAAATCGCGGATCATGTCGAGCACGGCAAAAAGCCTGCGCTTGATTGCAACGAGCTTGAGGAAATCCGCGGCAATTCCTTCTATGCCCGTTTTGGCAAAAATGGCATCGAGCGCTTTTACCTGTTCTTTGGCGGTAAAGACCGGGCTCTTGACGAAACGCTGGAGATCGGCGCTCGCAGCGGCAAGCTCTGAGAAAAGAGCAAGGCCCGCCGCGGTCTTGTCCGTGACGCCCCTTTCTTCACTCAGCGCAAAGAGCGCCTGGGCATAACGCCCCGCCACACCCGTTACGCGCGTATCCTGCGCAGCCAAAGCGAGATCTCCAAAGCTCAAAAGCCCCGGAAGCCACACCCCTCAAGGTCCGGCTTTTCGCGGCGAGCGGCAGTTCGAAATTCCCGGCCGAAACTGGAATGCCGCGCCGGGACGCAAGCGGCGCGGCGCACCCCCGAAGGCTGACTTCCCTAACATAGGGATTTTTGCGGCGCAACCCTGGCCGGATGCTCCGTGAGCACCAGCTGTTGCGGCATGGTGGCTTGTGATAGACGAGCCAAATGCCCAACAAGACATCCCACGGCGCAATCATGCCCGAGCCTCAGACAGAGGACGCCGTTGATCCCCTGGCCTTGGCAAAGCGCGATCTCAAGAAAGCGCTGCCCCGGCGCTTTTACCGCGAAGCGAAAGCGGCGGAGCGCAACGGCGCCTTTGTTCTCCAGCTCGATGGGCGTCTTGCCAAGACCCCAGGGAGCAACCCCATTGCGCTCCCCTCCCGGGCGGCGGCCGAGGCGATTGCAGAAGAATGGGCGGCGCAGGGCGAATGGATCGATCCGGCCTTAATGCCAATGACGCGGATCGTCCATTCGGCGATCGACGGGGTTGCCCGCGCGCTTGCTGCAACAGCGGACGGCATCGCCAAATATGGTGCGTCGGATCTCGTCTGCTATCGCGCAGAAGGGCCGCGAACGCTTGCGCAATCCCAAGCAGCCGCCTGGGATCCTGTCCTTGCCTTTGCACGAAGACAGCTCGGCGCGGTTTTTGTTTGCACCGAAGGCGTGATGTTCGTCGAACAGCCACAGGCTGCCCGCGCGGCAGTTACGGAGGCGGTTGGGGGCATTGCCGAGAGCGGCGCAGCTGCGCCCTTTGCGCTTGCCTCGCTCCATGTCATGACCGCGCTGACCGGCTCGGCGCTGATCGCGCTCGGCACCGCCCATGGCGCGCTTTCGGCCGAAGCTGCCTGGCGCGCCGCGCATGTCGATGATGAGTTCGAAATCGCGGCCTGGGGCGAGGATGCCGAGGCAAGTGCGCGGCGCGCACGGCAATGGCTCGAGTTTGACGCCGCGGCGCGTCTTTTCGACGCCATCACCATGAAAGGGAACCGGCCCTGAAAAGCGGTCTCGAAAGGCTCGAGGCGCGCCGCGCAAAGGCGCTTGAGGCGGGCGGCGCGGAACGGATCGAGGCGCAGCATAGGCGCGGAAAACTCACGGCGCGCGAGCGCATCGAGCTTTTGGCCGACGAAGGCTCGTTCGAAGAAATCGGCATGTTCGTCGAACGCCGCGCGGCCGAATTCGGCATGGATCTTCGCCGCGCGCCCGGCGATGGCGTGGTCACCGGCTTTGGGACGGTGAACGGCCGTCCTGCCTATATCTATGCCAAGGACTTCACGGTTTTTGGCGGCTCACTTTCCGAGGCGCACGCGCAAAAGATCACCAAGCTCCAAGACATGGCGCTCGCCAATCGCGCCCCCGTCATCGGACTTTTCGATTCCGGCGGCGCGCGCATCCAGGAGGGCGTGGCCGCGCTTGCGGGCTATGGGGAGGTTTTTGAGCGCAACGTGCTGGCTTCCGGCGTCGTCCCGCAGATTTCTCTTATCATGGGGCCTTGCGCGGGCGGCGATGTCTATTCGCCGGCACTTACCGACTTCATCTTTATGGTGAAGGACACGAGCTATATGTTCGTCACCGGCCCGGACGTCGTGCGGACGGTAACCAACGAGAACGTGAGCGCCGAAGAGCTTGGCGGCGCATCGATTCACACGGTTAAAAGCGCAATCGCCGACGGCGCTTATGAGAACGACATCGAGGCTTTACTGCAGTTGCGGCGGCTCCTTGATTTTTTGCCATTGTCCAATGTGAGCGGCGTCCCCGAATGGCCGAGTTTCGATGATCCGCTGCGCGCCGAGCCCTCGCTCGATTCGCTTGCGCCCGAAGATCCAGCGAAACCTTATGATATCAAAGAGCTCATCGCCAAGATCGTGGACGAAGCCGATTTTTTCGAGATTCAGGCCGCATTCGCGGAAAATATCGTTGTTGGCTTTGGCCGCCTGGAAGGGCGGACAGTGGGCCTTGTCGCCAATCAGCCTTTGGTGCTTGCGGGCACGCTCGATTGCGACGCCTCGCGCAAGGCCGCCCGCTTCGTCCGCTTTTGCGACTGCTTCAACATTCCGGTCGTGACCTTTGTCGATGTCCCGGGCTTTCTTCCTGGGGCTGCGCAGGAATATGGCGGCCTCATCAAACATGGCGCAAAGCTCCTCTATGCCTATGGTGAAGCAACCGTGCCGAAGGTCACCGTCGTCACCCGCAAGGCCTATGGCGGCGCATACGATGTGATGAGCTCCAAACATTTGCGCGCCGATGTAAATTTGGCCTGGCCCGGGGCGCAGATCGCAGTCATGGGCGCGAAAGGCGCGGTCGAGATTATTTTTCGCGCCGAGGCAGACGACCGTGAAAAAATAGCCGCGCGCACGCGCGAATATGAGGAGCAAGTGCTCTCGCCCTTCGTCGCGGCGGAGCGCGGCTATATCGACGGTATTATTTTGCCGCGCGAGACAAGGCCCCGCATCATCCGCGCTCTTCGTATGCTGCAGGGTAAGCGCATCGAGAATCCGTGGAAGAAGCACGGCAACATCCCGCTTTGACGTTCAACGGCACCGTGCGGATACCGCAGCCGCCCCAAGCGCTCGCACGGGACCCGCTCAGCCGGACTTAAAATTGCGCGGCGGCGCGCCAGAGCGAAATTCGGCAAGCGCCGTCTCGCCCGCGACCGCTCGCGATCCGGCGGTCACCAATATGCGCGCGGCGCCCGGCAAATAAACATCGACGCGCGAGCCAAAGCGGATCAAACCGAAGCGATCCCCAGCGCCAATGAGCTCGCCCTGGCGCACGAAACAGACGATGCGGCGGGCAATAAAGCCAGCAATCTGCACCACGCCAAGGCGGCCGCCGCCGCTGTCAATCACAAGGCCGTTGCGCTCGTTCTTCTCGCTTGCCTTGTCGAGATCGGCAGTGACGAAGGCGCCCGGCCGGTAGGCAATCTTGGTGACCCGCCCCGCAACCGGAGCACGGTTCACATGGCAGTCGAAGACCGACATGAAAATCGACACCCGCGGCATCGGCTGGTCGCTCAATCCAAGCTCGGCAGGCGCCGCGAAATAGCCAACCGAACAGACATAGCCATCGGCGGGCGCAACCACGAGATTATCATCGAGCGGCGTATGGCGGACTGGATCGCGGAAAAAATAGGCACACCAGGCCGTCGTGATCGCTCCAATCCAGAAGAGAGTGCTCGAAAAAGATCCCAGAATGAGCGAGCCGATTGCGAAGCCCGCAACGAAAATATAGCCTTCCGGGTGGATGGGGGTGAGCTGTTTGCGCACCGATTCAATCATCGACATGAAGCGATCCTAATTAGTGAGAGCCCAGGGCGCAATCAAAGAGCCGTAGGCACGGTATCATTCTCCTTGCGCGAGCCATCGTTGGGCGGTTCGGCCTCGCTGGCTTGCGCGCCCGCCTCGATTTTGAAGCGGATTCCTTCCTCGATGGCGGCGCGGCGGAGCGTCTCTTCAGCCTGCCTTACCTCATACTGGCGCTGCCACATTGCGGCATAGATGCCGTTGCGCTCAAGGAGCGATTGATGCGCGCCTCGCTCTGCGATCCTGCCTTTGTCAAGCACAAGGATTTCATCGGCATGAACAATGGTCGAGAGCCGGTGCGCAATCACAACCGTTGTTCTTCCCTTTGCGACGATATCGAGTGCGTCTTGGATTTCGCGCTCGGTAAAAGTATCGAGCGCCGAGGTCGCTTCGTCGAGGACGAGAATGGGCGGCGCCTTCAAAATGGTCCGCGCGATGGCAACACGCTGTTTCTCGCCGCCCGAGAGTTTTAATCCCCGCTCGCCGACCTGCGCTTCATAGCTGCCGGGAATGTGCTCGATGAAGCGGTCGATGCGCGCGAGGCGCGCGGCTTCGCGCACCTCGGCATCGGTTGCATCAAAGCGGCCATAACGAATGTTGTAGGCGATGGAGTCATTGAAGAGAACCGTATCCTGCGGGACCATGCCGATGTTGGCACGCAGCGATGCTTGCGTTGCAAAGGCGATGTCTTGCCCATCGATTGTGATCCGTCCTGAAGTTGGCTCATAGAACCGGAAAATCAATCGCGACAACGTCGATTTGCCGGCCCCTGAGGGGCCAACGACCGCCACGGTTTTTCCGGCGGGGACCTCGAAGCTCACATCTTCCAAAATTGGCCGCCGCTTGTCGTAGCAAAACGATACATGCTCAAAAGCAAGCCTGCCTTCGCTCACATGAAGCGGAGTTGCGCCGGGACGGTCCTCGATTTCCGGGCGCTGGTCCAAAATGGCAAACATCATTTCGATATCGATTGCCGACTGCCTGATCTCGCGATAGACGACACCCATGAAGTTAAGCGGCTGATAAAGTTGAATCATCATCGCGTTGATGAGGATGAAATCGCCGATTGTGTTGGCGCCGCTCACGATGCCACGAATGCTCATCGCCATCGCGGCGGTCAGCCCGACTGTAAATATGACCGCCTGGCCTGCGTTCAGAAAAGCAAGTGAGGTGTATGTCTTTACGCTCATGCGCTCGTAGCGGGCGATGGATTTGTCATAGCGCTTCTTTTCCCGCTCCTCGGCATTGAAATATTTCACCGTCTCGAAATTGAGCAGGCTGTCAATCGCCTTGGTGTTGGCGTCGGTGTCGCTTTCATTCATCGCCCGCCGGATTGCGATCCGCCAATTCGTCGCCGCGGTGGTAAATCCCATATAGGCAATGATCATAAGCGACACGGCCACCGCATAGCGCCAGTCGAATTGAACCAGGAAAACCCCTAGAATCAGGATAAATTCGACAATTGTCGGGATCGCGGTCAGCACAGTGGTCCGGACAATTGTTTCGATCGAATTGCGCCCGCGCTCGAGGATCCTTGTGAGCCCGCCGGTCTTGCGCTCGAGATGATAGCGCAGCGACAGCGAATGCAGATGGGAAAAAACTTCGCCCGCGAGGCGGCGCACCGCATGCATCGCGACAGCGGCAAAGATCGCATCGCGCGATTGATTGAGGAGCGCCATCACAATCCGCAGGGCGCCGTAAAGGAGCGTAAAGACAAGCGGGCCTGCGGCCATGCTAAAAAAGGGCGGGCGGGCGGGATTGCTCAGCGCGTCCGTTGCCCATTTGAACGAATAAGGAATGGCGATAGTGATAGCCTTTCCGGCCAAAAGCAGAGCCAGACAGGCAAAAATCCGCAGCTTCAAGTCGGAGCGCCCGCGCGGCCAAACATAGGGCCAAAGCTTGCGCAGGGTCGAGCGGCCGAGCCAACGCGCCGGCACCTTGGCTTGCGGCTTCGCGGCACTGAACGAATAATGGAAATTCATGCGGTCAATTGGCTCGCAGAGGCTTGCTTTACGCAGCGCATCCAAATGCCTATAGGTAATCTACCGGCAAGCCTGCGCCATCCGAGTTTTGCGATTATGTTTTATCACGGTCCACAAAAAACCTTCCACTTCTCCGGGCGCATTGCACCGCTCCCGTCTTGCCTCCGGCTTGAACAAATTTAAGCAGCCCGCCGAGATCATGGCAGCACGGCATCAAACAGGCGAGGCCTCCTCGCGCCTCGTCCGCAATATTTGCGTCTATTGCGGCTCCTCCAAGGGCGCCATCCCGGTTTATGCGAGGGCTGCGCGGCAGCTTGGCGAGGCGATGGCCAAGGCCGGGGTCGGCCTTGTTTTTGGCGGAGGCGGCGTCGGGCTCATGGAAGCAATAGCCAGTTCCGTTCTCGCCAATGGCGGCAGAGTTACCGGAATCATTCCTTCCTTTCTGATTGGCAGCGAGGGGCCCCTTCCGGGCCTCACTGAGTGTATCGCCGTCGCGAATATGCATGAGCGCAAGCGGCTTATGTTCGAGCGTGCCGATGCCTTTGTCGCGCTGCCGGGCGGTCTCGGCACGTTGGATGAGCTCGCCGAGCAATTGAGCTGGGTCCAACTCGAGCGTCACACGAAGCCAGTTGTGATCGCCGACATCGCCGGTTTCTGGAGACCGTTGCTCGATCTCTTCGCCCATATGCGGCAGCAGCAATTTATCCGCCAGCCCTTCGAGGTTCGCTATCTTGTTGCCGAAAAGATCGAGGATATCTTGCCGATGGTCGAAACCGCCGCGGCTAAGCCGGGGGCTTTCGGCAAAACCAAGCTGAGCATCGATACGCGGTTGTGATCCTCTTGGATAGCGTAAGCTGAGCTCCTGTTTCTCATCGGCGGCCGCAGCAGGAAGGGATTTAGAGAGTGTGACTCTCGATCAAGGAAACCCTGATGCGGTAATCTCGGCCGACCCGTCGGAGCGACTCTTGGCCCCGCCGGAGCGCCGGCGGGAGCCTTTCCCGTTCCTCTTTTTGGCATGCTTTCTTGCTCACGCGGCAATCTTGGCTGTGCTTCTATTTCAAAATTATTTCCACAGCCCTGCCCCTGCCGCCGCCGAGGAAATACCGGTCGAAATCGTGGCTGAGATCCCGCCCGAGCCAGCCATTAAGCCTCTGCCTCCGCCGCCCGATCATATTACCCCGCCGGTGGTCAAACCGGAAACTCCGCCCGAAAAGGTGCCGCTCGATGATGTGAAAATCGCCCATGATGCGCCCGTTTCGGGCAACGCTGCCCAAACGCAGAAGTCGGACACGGAAAGGGAGACACGGGCGCCACAGACCGCTCCTCCGCCCAAGCTTGCTGCGCTGCAGCCGCCCGAAAAAAAGCCCGAGCAGGAAAAGGCAGCCGCTCCGGTAAACGAAAAGCCGGCGGAAGCTTCCTCTCCTTCTCCGGATGAGAAAAAGCTACCCAATGATGAGCCCGATGCCGAGGCTCTCGAGAAAGCGCAGCCGCCCGTTCTTAAACCCAAAGACAAGAAGGCGCCGAAACCGAGCAAGGATACGGCCGCTGAAGGGCGGAAGGTCACCGTTGCGCAGCAACTCGCAGCCTTGGCTCCGGCCCCCAGTTTTTCTCTCGGCGCCAAGGCAAAGGCAGCGCCAATCGGCGGCGGCACCGAAAAGGCGAGCTATGAGTCCTTGCTCATGGGCTTGATCAGCCGCCAATTGAGGTCCCCGCACAACACGAGCCATCTCGTCCATTCCGGGGATATCGGCCTTTTTGTCGATGAGCTCGGGAACCTCACCCATCAGGCGCTTTACCATGCAAGCGGCGACCCGGCGCTCGACGCCGCCTGGATTGCGGCGGTTCGGCGCGCAGCGCCATTTCCCGCCCCTCCAAGAGGCCTTCCGCACGGCTTTCTTCTGCATTTCACGGACCGGGACTATTGATCTTTGACTAACACAGTAACATCAGAAGGGCAACTCGGCTTGCTTCCAGAAGGCAGCGACGAGAGTTTTGCGCCGCTGGCTGCGTTTGAGCTTGGTGGCAAAAGCGCCGAGCTCCGCAAAGTCCTTCGGACAGAAGTTTGGCATCTCATGCTGCTTCCAATGCGCCCACAGG
>JAFMSB010000008.1 GCA_017353815.1 Methylocapsa sp.
TGCGCATCCTGCGCAGGCGAGCAAGGCGCAAGCTGCAAGTGCGGAAAGGACGCCCTTCGCGGCCTTTAGCCGGCCTGCAAGGGGCGCTATGCCTACACGAACGCGGTCTTGCGGCACTTTTGCTTCCGCGCACATTGCCGTCATAATAATTCTGCTAGCAAAGAGATGGTCCAGCCTCGCAAAGGCCTTTGGGGCCTCTGCAAACCCGATCAAACTGCGACGAGCTTTTTCCAATTGCCCTTATCGCCGCCGAATCTGACGGTATTGCGGCCAGCCGCGAGGCAATTAGGGGTGGCGCGTTCCGCCGGTCACCCGGCGTCACGATCAACCGGCCCGCGAAGCCCCATGCCTGGTACAAGCGAAGCTTGCGCCAGGCACGCGTCATTCGATGAAATAAGGGGACGTCATGATCACCAAGGAAGCCAGCGATCTAGGAATAATCCCGGCGCTAAGGCCAGCCGCCGGAGTGCGGCATTCCAAATACGCGCGCCTCATCGCGCGGGCGAAGGAGGTTGCGGCCGCAATCAGCCTTGTCGTGCATCCTTGCGACGAAACCTCATTGCGCGGGGCCGCCGAGGCAGCGGAAGCCGGCATTATTGTCCCAATTCTTGTTGGCCCGGCTGCGAAGATCTTGGCGGTCGCGCGCGGCTGCGGAATCGACATCGCGCGCTACAAGATTGTCGATGGGCCGCACAGCGAGGCCGCCGCCGCTAAAGCCGTCGAGCTGATTAGGAGCTCGGGCGGCGAGCTCTTTATGAAAGGCTCTTTGCACACGGACGAGCTCATGCATGCGGTCTCATCAACCGCGGCGGGGCTGCGGACGGCGCGCCGCATTAGTCACGTTTTCATTATGGACGTCCCAACCTACTCCGAAACGCTTTTTATTACCGACGCAGCGATCAACATCTTTCCTAATCTTGAGGACAAACGCGATATCGTTCAAAATGCGATCGATCTCTTCCAGCATATTAGCCTCGGCACGCCGCGCGTCGCAATTCTCTCGGCCGTCGAGACGGTCACGCCCAAAATACCCTCGACGATCGACGCCGCCGCGCTTTGCAAGATGGCTGAGCGCGGGCAGATAACGGGCGGCATTCTCGATGGGCCGCTGGCTTTCGATAATGCCGTCGATCCCGAGGCGGCCAGAATCAAAGGAATTAAGTCCGAAGTTGCGGGGCGGGCGCAAATCCTCGTCGTGCCGGATCTCGAGGCCGGCAATATGCTCGCCAAAAATCTTACTTTTCTCGCCAAGGCCGACGCGGCGGGAGTCGCCCTTGGCGCGCGAGTGCCAATTATTCTGACATCCCGCGCGGACTCCGTTCGCGCCCGCATGGCCTCTTGCGCGGCCGCCGTGCTTTATGCCCACGCACGCCGCAGCACGTCGCCATTGCCGCCGGCCTGACCAGATGGATACGATCCTCGTCGTCAACGCCGGCTCCTCAAGCGTGAAATTCCAGGTGTTTGGGGCGGAGACGGGCCATCTTACCCGTCTCGTCAAAGGCGAGATCGATGGCATCGGAACACGGCCGGGAATGCACGCGGAAAGTCCCGATGGCACGCGCCTCATCGACGAAACCTTTGAGCCCGCGCAAGTGGCGGACGTCCCTGCGGCCTTGGAAAAGTCGGCGGGCTGGCTACGCGAGTTGCATGGTTTCGAGCCTATTGCCGTGGGGCATCGTGTGGTGCATGGCGGCCCCAAATACGGTCTGCCCGTTCTGATCAGCGAGACCGTGCTTGCCGATCTCGAGCGGCTCGTGCCGCTTGCGCCGCTTCACCAGCCCAATAATCTTGCCCCGGTCCGTGCGTTCATGTCCCGGTCTCCCGGACTCCCGCAGATTGCCTGCTTCGATACGGCATTCCATCGCGCGCACGGCGCTCTGGCCGATCATTACGCAATTCCGGAACATTTTTATGCCGAAGGCGTGCGCCGCTATGGATTCCATGGCTTATCCTACGAGTTCATTGCGAGCCGGCTCCTCGATGTGGCGCCGGAGATCGCCGCCGGGCGCGTCATTGCTGCCCATCTTGGCAGCGGCGCATCCATGTGCGCGCTGTTAGCTGGCCGCAGCGTTGAGAGCACAATGGGCTTTAGCGCGCTCGATGGCTTGCCCATGGGTACCCGCCCGGGCCAGATCGATCCCGGGGTGCTGCTTTACCTCCTCGAGCAAAAGAAGATGCCCCCCCGTCAGCTTCAAGATTTTTTGTATGGCGAATGCGGATTGAAAGGCCTGTCGGGTATCAGCAACGATGTGCGCGATCTAGAGGCTAGCACCGATTCCCGCGCGCAATTCGCGCTCGGCTATTTCGCCTATCGCGCGGGGCTCGAGGCCGGGGCACTCGCTGCGGCGCTCGGGGGTCTCGATGCCTTCGTATTCACGGCCGGCATTGGCGAAAATTCGGCGCTCGTTCGGGCGAAAATCGTAGAAAAACTTGGCTGGCTCGGGGCCGTCCTCGATCCCAGAGCAAATGCGGCGGGAGAACAATCGATAGCGGCGCGGGACAGCCCCATCGGCCTTTACGTCATTCCAACCGACGAAGAACTCATGATCGCTCGGCACAGCTTGGCTCTGCTGATGGCGGGTCAATGGTAACGGCCCGGCACCGGGAGGACTCAAGCGGCTAAATCGTCGGCAGCGAAGGCTCCGGAAATGCCTCTTTTCCGCCCTTGTGAATGCCCCCGAAATCTGCAATCTTGCGCCGTTAGGGCAGCGATGCTGACCGATCGTGATCGAAGCGATGCTGGCGGCGGCAGGCCAGCGTGCGGCGTTAGCTCACATCCAATGCGGTTAAGGGCGCAGGCACAGGCCGTGGCTTGCTCCCCGAGGAAGCTGACGGCCCGCTTCTTGCCATGCCGCTAAATCCTTGCCACAAGTGGCGGGCTCGAAACGCGCTTCCTTTGGCGCAGGGCCCATGCTGCGGCGAAGTCTGTGGAGGATGACAAATGCCGGATCCCATCTTCTCCCGGCCAGTTTTGCTGGATCCTGGCCTGCCGCAGGCGCAGGGCCTTTATTCGCCCGCAAACGAGCATGATTCTTGCGGCGTCGGCTTTGTCGTCAATATGCACAATTGCAAGTCCCATGAGATCGTCGCCATGGGCCTTGAGATATTGCATAATCTAAATCATCGCGGTGCTGTCGGCGCGGATCCCGAGGCCGGCGACGGCTGCGGAATGCTGATCCAAATCCCGCACCGGTTTTTTGTCAAAGAGGCAAAGGCGCTCGGCTTCCGCCTGCCCGTGCCGGGGGATTATGCGATTGGCGCATTCTTTTTCCCGCGCGATTCCGAGGGCAGGCGCATCATCGAGTCCTTTGTCGAGAAAACCGCGGCAGAGGAAGGGCTTGATTTCCTTGGCTGGCGGGATGCGCCCGTTGATTCCTCATGCCTTGGAGAGACCGTCCGGAGTTCCGAACCCCTCAGCCGGCAAGTTTTCATTGGCCGGGGTTCGAAGACTGCGGACCAATCCGCTTTCGAGCGGCGGCTGTACATACTGCGCAAGCGAATTTCGAACGCGGTCCAGGACCTCGGCGACCCGCGGGCTGCGGGATTTTATCCGGTGTCCTTGTCCACGCGCACGGTCGTCTATAAGGGCCTGCTGCTTGCGACAAAACTTGGCCGGTACTACAAGGACATTAGCGATCCTTTTTTCGAGTCCGCCCTATGCCTTGTGCATCAGCGCTTCTCGACCAACACTTTTCCGACCTGGTCGCTCGCCCATCCCTACCGGTTTGTCGCCCATAATGGCGAGATCAATACCCTGCGCGGCAATCTCAATTGGATGGCCGCGCGGCAAGCCTCGGTCTCCTCAGAGCTTTTCGGCGCGGATATAGCAAAACTTTGGCCCATCTCCTACGAGGGCCAATCGGACACCGCCTGTTTCGACAATGCGCTCGAATTTCTCCTGCAGGGCGGCTATTCGCTCGCCCATGCGATGATGATGCTCATTCCCGAGGCTTGGGCCGGAAATCCGCTGATGGATCCGGCGCGGCGCGCCTTTTACGAATACCATGCCGCGATGATGGAGCCTTGGGATGGGCCCGCCGCGATGGCCTTTACGGACGGGCGCCAGATCGGCGCCACGCTCGATCGCAACGGCCTGCGCCCGGCGCGCTATCTTGTCACCAGCGACGGGCTTGTGGTGCTCGCCTCGGAGGCAGGCGTGCTGCCGATTCCGCAAGAAAAAATCGTCGCCAAATGGCGGCTGCAGCCGGGCAAGATGCTGCTCGTCGATCTCGAGCAGGGCCGGATCATCTCCGATGATGAGATTAAATCGGCACTTGCCGCCTCGCATCCTTACGAGACCTGGCTCAAGCGCACCCAGATCGTGCTCGAGGATATGGATTTTGCCGTTCATCCGCGTGCGCCGCGCAGCGACGTATCGCTTCTCGACCGCCAGCAGGCTTTTGGCTACACGCAGGAGGATATCACCACGCTCCTGCCGCCGATGGCCGAGACGGGCCAGGAGGCGGTAGGATCGATGGGCACCGATACCCCGATCTCGACGCTCTCGACCCAGTCGAAGCTGCTCTACACCTATTTTAAGCAGGATTTTGCTCAGGTGACCAATCCGCCGATCGACCCGATTCGCGAAGAATTGGTCATGAGTCTCGTGTCCTTCATTGGGCCGCGGCCCAATATCCTTGACCTCGAAGGCAGCGCAACGAAGAAGCGGCTCGAGGTGCGCCAGCCCATTTTGACCAATCCCGACCTTGAGAAGATCCGCTCGATCAGCCACTTTGAGGAGACTTTTGATACGAAGACGCTCGACATTACCTTTGCCGCGGAAAGCGGTGCCGCGGGCATGAGCGCAGCACTTTCAAAGCTCTGCGGCCGCGCCGAGCGCGCGGTCAACAGCGGCTTCAACATCATCATTTTGTCGGACCGGATGACGGGGCCCGACCGCATACCGATCCCGGCGCTGCTCGCCACGGCAGCCGTGCATCATCATCTCATCCGCAAAGGGCTGCGCACCTCCGTTGGCCTTGTGGTCGAGACCGGCGAGGCGCGGGAGGTTCACCATTTCGCTCTGCTGGCGGGCTATGGCGCGGAAGCCATCAATCCTTACCTTGCCTTCGATACGCTACTCGCGATGGCAAAGAATTTCCCAAGCGAGATCGACGGGCAGGAAGCGTGCAAGCGTTACATCAAAGCGATCGACAAGGGCCTGCTCAAGGTAATGTCGAAAATGGGGATTTCGACCTATCAATCCTATTGCGGCGCGCAGATTTTCGAGACTGTCGGCCTTTCGGAAGAGTTTGTTGCCGAGTATTTTAGCGGCACGGCGACCCGTATCGGCGGAGCGGGGCTCGACGAGATCGCCGAAGAGTCGGTGCGCCGACACAAGGACGCGTTCGGCAGCGCGCCGATTTACCGCAATGCGCTGGCCGTGGGAGGCGATTATGCCTTCCGCATTCGCGGAGAGGCGCATTCCTGGTCGCCGCAATCAGTGTCTCTGCTGCAGCATGCGGTGCGCGGCAAAAACGAGGCAGCCTACCGCGCCTATTCCGCCCTTTTGAACGAAGAAAGCGAGCGGCCTTTGACCATTCGCAGCCTTTTCCGGATCAAGGCGGCCGAGGAGGACGGACGGCAACCGGTTCCACTTGAAGAGATTGAGCCCGCGCAATCCATAGTGCGGCGGTTTTCGACGGGGGCGATGTCTTTTGGCTCGATCTCGCGCGAAGCGCATACCATGCTTGCCATTGCGATGAACCGCATCGGGGGGAAATCGAACACCGGCGAAGGCGGCGAGGAATCCGACCGCTATAAGCCTCTGCCCAATGGCGACTCGATGCGCTCGGCCATCAAGCAGGTGGCTTCGGGAAGGTTTGGCGCCACGGCGGAGTATCTCGCAAATGCGGATATGATGCAGATCAAGATGGCGCAGGGCGCAAAGCCGGGCGAGGGCGGACAGCTGCCGGGGCACAAGGTCGATGCGGTCATCGCCAAGGTGCGGCATTCGACCCAAGGTGTCGGGCTCATATCGCCGCCGCCTCACCACGATATCTATTCGATCGAGGATCTGGCGCAGCTCATCTTCGACTTAAAGAACGTCAATCCCGAGGCGGATGTCTCGGTCAAACTCGTTTCCGAGGTGGGTGTCGGAACCGTGGCGGCGGGGGTCTCGAAGGCTAGGGCCGATCACGTCACCATTTCCGGATATGAGGGCGGCACCGGGGCATCCCCGCTCACCTCGATCAAGCATGCGGGCACCCCGTGGGAAATCGGGCTCGCCGAGACG
Source organism: Methylocapsa sp. (assembly GCA_017353815.1). Classification (GTDB taxonomy): domain Bacteria; phylum Pseudomonadota; class Alphaproteobacteria; order Rhizobiales; family Beijerinckiaceae; genus Methylocapsa. The sequence goes on from JAFMSB010000008.1 coordinate 6,236, forward strand.
CACCAAACCTTGGTGATAAATCGGCTGCGCTCGCGAATTGCGGTGCAGGTCGATGGCGGGCTTCGCACCGGCCGCGACGTCGTGATAGGCGCGCTGCTTGGCGCCGATGAATTTGGCTTTTCGACCGCGCCGCTGATTGCCGCCGGATGCATTATGATGCGCAAGTGCCATCTGAACACCTGCCCGGTTGGCATTGCAACGCAAGATCCGGTCCTGCGCAAAAAGTTCACCGGCCAGCCTGAGCATGTCATCAACTTCTTCTTCTTCGTCGCCGAAGAGGTCCGCCAGTTGATGGCGGCAATCGGTTACCGCCGCTTCGATGAAATGATTGGCCAGATGCAGATGCTCGACAAGCAGCTGGCCATCGCGCACTGGAAGGCGAAGGCACTCGACTTCTCAAAGCTCTTCCACAAGCCTAAGGCCGCCACAGGCGACGCGATATTTCATTCGAGGCGGCAGGATCACGGTCTTGCCGACGTCCTCGATCGTAAATTGATCGCGGCAGCCAAGGCATCGATCGAGACCAGTGTTCCGGCAACGATTGAGACGGTGATCAAGAACACCGACCGCACCACAGGCGCCATGCTCTCGGGGCAGATTGCTCGCCGCTACGGCCATGCGGGCTTCAAGGACGGGACGATCTACATCAGGGCCAGTGGCACGGCGGGGCAGAGTTTTGGAGCCTGGCTTGCCGCAGGCGTCACGCTCGAACTCGAAGGCGAGGCGAATGACTATGTTGGCAAAGGCCTCTCGGGCGGACGCATCATCGTCTATCCGCCCGCGGAATCGCGGCTGAGTCCGGAGAACTCGATCATTATCGGCAATACCGCGCTTTACGGCGCAATCGCGGGAGAGTGCTATTTCCGCGGCGTTGCGGGCGAGCGCTTTGCGGTGCGCAACTCCGGTGCGATCGCAGTCGTCGAAGGGCTCGGCGATCACGGCTGCGAATATATGACCGGAGGCATCGTTGTCGTCATCGGAGCGACAGGGCGCAATTTCGCCGCCGGGATGTCCGGCGGCATTGCTTATGTCCTCGACGAAGATGGCACTTTCGCCAAGCGCTGCAATCTCGCCATGGTCGATTTGGAGCCGGTCGCGGAAGAAGAAGAGCTGATGAAGAAGACCTACCATCTCGGGGGCGATCTCGATTTCCATGGACGGGTCGATGTCATGGGGGATATGACCCGCTTCGATGCCGAACGCCTGCGTCAGCTCATTTCGAACCACGCACGATATACGAATTCCGCGCGCGCCCGGCATATTCTCGATCACTGGGATGAGTATAAGCCGAAATTCCGCAAGGTGATGCCGGTCGAGTACCGCCACGCGCTCGAGGAGCTCATCGCCAAGGAGGGATCTCCCCGTCTCGCGGCGGCGGAGTGAAGAGATAAAAGTTACGGTCCCGGTCATGTTGGGATCGGACCATGTGAATCCCCATTTTTTAGCCAAGGCCCTGTTCCCATGGGCGCCAGCTTTTAGATGTATGGCTGGCGTTTGACGACACTTGTTAGCGAACACGAAACTGGGAGCAAAACGATGAAAAAAGAGATTCTTTCATTACCGCTTGTGATCCCCCTCGTAGCCTTCCTGTCCGCGCCAGCGGGTGCACATATGTGTTGTTGTCCGCTGCTCCCGGCATTGAATCCCCCGCAAGGGCCCGCCCCTCCAGAATGCAAACCTGTGACGCGAATCTGGCAGACAGCGTTCTGCCTAAGCGATGGTCACGAAGGAGACGTTTGCAAATCGACGCCGTTGACTGCCGCCCAATTGAAGGTAGCGCCGAACGAAGTCTTTACCTTTAAAGCCAAGACTCTGCCGAGCGGGGAGCTGTTCTGTGACCCGGTAAATGTGACTCCGATCCCACAGACGCTGCCCTTAAGCAATTGCAGCGCCGGTGTTACATTTTGCAGCTCTCGTAATGTCGCGTGTAGGTAGGGTTTAATGGCTTTACGGCACAGAGGACTTAACTAGCGTATGGGATAAAGTAACAGGATTCCATGAAATTGACCGGCGCGACCGGCGCCACCAGCCGGCCTCCGACTGGATTCACGATTACAAGGAACTCATGTCCCGAACACAAGTATCCGAAGCACCAAGCATAAGGTGGCGCGCTGCCAGGGAGTTGGTGGCTTACGCCACCTAGCCGCCCGTCCGCGCGTGGATCTGTGATCCACGGCGCAGCTGATTCCGGGCGGACTAATTCAACCCTTGACACCGGCACAATTCCTGCTTGTTCATCCGGGAGCCGCCCGCCAAGCCTCGCGGCCTTGGGCGCGGGCGGATGCGGGGGCCGCCGATCGCACATGAATGTTTGCCGTTGATACTTCGGCAAAGGCAAAAGCTTGCTGCGGCCTTGTAAGGTTCTGGGTCGGAATCGGACAAAAATGTTTCACGTGAAACATTTTTAGAATGATTCTAATCAGAGGCTGAATGCCAAAATTTGTGGGGAACAAGCAGCTCACATGGGCAAGGTAACGGGGTTTCTTGAGATCGACCGGCGCGACCGGCGCTATCTGCCGGCTTCTGACCGGATTCGCAATTACAAGGAGTTTATGATCCCCCTCTCCGAGGAGGCAACTAGGGATCAGGCGGCGCGCTGCATGGATTGCGGCATCCCCTTCTGCCACAGCGGCTGCCCGGTCAATAACCAGATCCCCGATTGGAACGATCTCGTCTATCGCGGCGATTGGGAAGAGGCCGCGCGCAACCTCCATTCGACCAATAATTTTCCCGAAATGACCGGCCGGCTCTGCCCCGCGCCTTGCGAAGCAGCCTGCACGCTGAACATCGACGACAGCCCGGTGACGATCAAGACCATCGAATGCGCAATCGCCGACCGTGCTATTGCCAACGGCTGGATAGAGCCCCAGCCCGCAGAGAGGAAAACCGGCAAAACGGTCGCGATCATTGGCTCGGGGCCCGCAGGTCTTGCCTGCGCGCAGCAGCTCGCGCGTGCAGGGCACGATGTCCATGTCTATGAGAAGAATGCAAAGCCTGGCGGCTTGCTGCGTTACGGCATTCCCGACTTCAAAATGGAAAAACATCTGATCGACCGGCGGGTCGCGCAGATGAAGGCCGAAGGCGTGCATTTCCACAACAGCGTCAATGTGGGCGTCGATATTTCGGCATCCGGGTTGTTGAGCCGCTCTAACGCTGTGGTTTTGGCGGGCGGAGCGGAAAAGCCGCGCGATCTCAAAGTTCCGGGCCGCGAGCTGGCGGGCGTTTACTTCGCGATGGACTATCTGCCGCAGCAAAACCGGCGGATTGCCAAGGAGCCGATCCACAGCAATGTGCCGATCCTAGCTTCCGGCTGCCATGTGGTCGTGATCGGCGGCGGTGATACGGGCTCGGACTGCATCGGCACGGCAATCCGCCAGGGCGCGCTCTCCGTCACCCAGCTCGAGATCATGCCGCGCCCGCCGGATAAGGAAAACAAGCCGCTCACTTGGCCGGACTGGCCTTTGAAATTGCGCACGTCGCATGCGCATGAAGAAGGCGCGGAGCGGGATTTTTTGGTCATGACCAAATGGCTTCGCGGCGAGGAGGGCGCCATCAAGGCCGTCGTCTGCGCCCGGCTCAACTCGAATTTCAAAGAGATTCCGGACAGCGCTTTTGAGCTTCGGGCAGACCTCGTGCTTCTTGCGATGGGCTTCGTTTCCCCTGTCCATGACGGGCTGTTGGAGCAGCTCGGCGTCGCCTTCGATCCGCGCGGCAACGTCAAGGCGGATGAGCGAAACTACCAAGCCTCTATGGCAAAGGTTTTTGCGTGCGGGGATATGCGCCGGGGCCAGTCGCTCATCGTCTGGGCGATCCGGGAGGGCCGTCAAGCGGCCCGCGCCGTCGACGAGTTTTTGACGGGGTCAAGCCAATTGCCGCGGTAGGCCGCGCGCGTTCTATTCCTGCCCCATCGCAGAGGGAGGCTCGGCGAGCACGGCCGCCCGGGAGGGGCGCTTGAACGCCCGTCGTCCCGGGAAAGGTAATCGGGAGTTTTTTCGCCGAGAGGACCGCGAGATTAGGCAAAAATCTGCGGCTCGATGGCATCGCCTGACCAGCCGTAAGCCTCGGCCGGAAGGACGGGGCAAGACAGCTGCGCGGAGAGCTCGCGCATCAGGGTCTTGTTGCGTGCGCCGCCGCCGCAAATAATGGCTCGGGAAAGTTTCTCCGCAAATGCGCAAAGGCGCGCGCGATGCTTGCGGCGGTGAAGGCGGTGAGCGTCGCTGCGGCATCCCCGGTGGTAAGCGCCTCGATAGCCACGCCCGCAAAATCGTTGCGGTCGAGCGCTTTCGGCGGCGCTGCTCCGAAAAAGAGATGTTTGAGAAACTACTCGATCATCTTCCTGCCGGCTCGGCCGCTCGCGGCAACGGCTCCATCGCGGTCGAACGGCAGGCCGCGGCGCTTCAAGATCAGATCGTCGATGAGCGCATTGCCGGGCCCGGTATCGTAAGCGAGCGCGCGACAAAACTCAAATTCGCTCGGCGCGCAGCGATTCAGCCAAAAGAAAAGCTTCCGCGGCTTCCGTGTGGCGAAGGGTAATCATTTCCTCGGCGGGCGCGAGCCGCCCGGGCCGTGCGTTACGATCTTCAAGCGAGGCGGCCTCCTCAATCGCGAGGCGCAGCAAGGCGCGATCCGCCTCGCCATAGGGAAAAAGCCCATTTCGGCCGGGCACGAGGCTCGTCTCCACGTCCGTGTCGATGAGGGCGGCATCGACGCCATCCATCGATGTCCCGCTCATGAGACCGATTGCTCGAACCGCTGCCCGGCTCCTTACATTGGCCTTTGAATCGGCCAGGCACTGCCATCGCAATCGTTTCCCGTTTGCAAAGGTCTTGTCATCCGCTTAAATCACCCTCTGCCTATTTCCGGCGCGATCGCGAATCTCAGCGGCGAACCGCTCTCTATGGGGCCACCCGTGACCGGCGATTTCCACCCCAAATCCGACTTCCTTTCTGCGTTGATCGAGCGCGGGTTTCTCCATCAGTGCTCGGATCTTGCGGGCCTCGACAAGATTGCCAGAAGCGGCGGGCTCGTGGCTTACATTGGGTTTGATTGCACCGCGCCCTCGCTGCATGCGGGCTCGCTCGTCCAGATCATGCTCTTGCGCTGGCTGCAAAAGACGGGCGGCAAGCCGGTCGCGCTCATGGGGGGAGGCACGACGCGGGTCGGCGATCCGTCCGGAAAGGACACGGCCCGCCAGCTGCTTCCGCTTGAAACCATCGCCGCCAATAAGGAGGGCATCAAGCGCGTCTTCGCAAAATTCCTGCGCTTTGGCGATGGAATGCAGGATGCCATCATGCCGGACAACGCGGATTGGCTCACCTCGCTCAACTACATCGATTTTCTGCGTGAGACGGGACGCCATTTCTCCGTCAACCGCATGCTCGCGATGGATTCGGTCAAACTCCGGCTCGAAAGAGATCAGGAGCTATCGTTTCTCGAATTCAACTATATGTGCCTGCAGGCTTACGACTTTTTCGAGCTTTACAAACGTCTTGGCTGCATGTTGCAGATGGGCGGCTCGGACCAATGGGGCAACATTGTCACCGGAATCGATCTTGGCCGGCGGATGGGAACGGCCCAGCTATATGGCTTGACTTCGCCGCTACTGACCACGGCATCGGGTGCCAAGATGGGCAAGACGGCGCAAGGCGCAATCTGGCTCGATGAAGCGATGCTGCCGGTGTTCGAATATTGGCAGTATTGGCGCAATTGCGAGGACCGCGATACCGGGCGCTTCTTAAAACTTTTCACCGAGCTGCCGCTTGACGAGATCAAGCGGATCGAATTGCTGCGTGATGCCGAGATCAACGAGGCAAAGAAAATTCTCGCGACCGAAGCGACCGCCATGGTGCATGGACGGGAGGCGGCACAGCAGGCGGCCGAAGCCGCGCGGCAGACATTCGAAGAAGATAAGATGGCAGAAAATTTGCCGGCCATCGAAATATCTGCCTCCGAGTTGCAGGCGGGCTTGGGCGTGCTTACCGCTTTCGTGAAGGCGGGCCTTGCCGCCTCGACCGGCGAGGCGCGGCGGCAGATCAAAGGGGGCGGCCTAAAGGTCAACGATCGCACCGTGACGGACGAGAGGTCAGCGATCCGGCAAGCAGATATTATAAACGGGGCGGTAAAACTCTCGCTTGGAAAAAAGCGGCACGTTTTGGTCAAAGTAACCTGATCTCACCTCTGCGGCCGCGAACTGTTGGAATTGAAATCGACGATGCCGAAAATTTGCCGGAAGATTCCGGGGGCGATGGCTGAGAGCGGATTTACGCTTAAGGTTGGTGCGCTCGCTTGCCCGCTTATCCGGTAATTCAATCCGATGAGCCCCTCGTCCGAATGGCCGCCAAGAATGGGGCCGACGAAAGGAATTTTCGCGAACATATTATTGAACGAATAAACGGGGACGAAAGTCCCTTTCATGTCCACGATATCGCGCGCATAATCGATTGCGCCGTCGACGGTCAGGCCAATGGCGTCGCCGTTCATCGTGCCGTCGCTCAGGGCAAGCCGGCTGCCATCGCGCTGGAAGCGCACCTGCAGCTTATTGAAAGCGACTGCATTGGTATCGATCCGCGGCCGGCCGCCTCTCTCATCCTGAGGCGTCCCCTCGACGACAAGCCTGCGCAGGGCCGGCTCGTCGCGCAGAACGAAATTCTCGATCACCAATACCCCGGTGATTGCATCGGGTTCAAGGACCATGCTTGCTCTCAGCTGGCCGCGCTGCATGTGATCATAAAGGTCGAGGAACGACAAAAGAGCGCCGGCATCGCTGCATACGAGATTGAGCTGCGGGGACGTGCCGCCGCCGGTGAGGTTGGCTGACACGGTATCGGCGCCGAATGTCCCGGAAAAACTGAACTGCTTGAGCTCCGTCCCGCGTTTGGCATAGAGTAATTCGGCGTCCGCAATTGTTTGATTATTGTGACCGGTCAGCGCATCGGCTTTCACATCGAACTCAATCTCCTTGGCTTGGACGGCTGCCTCCTTCCCGACGCCCTCGCTTGCCGCGCGATTGCCTTTTGGCGGATCGAAAATAAGCGACTTCAGCAATGGGCGCGCATCCATGGAGCTTCCGCGCACCACCACCTTCATCGTATCTCCGGCGCCGGTCGCATCGAGCCGGATTCCATCGCCTGAAGAAAGCTTTACTTGCGGAAACGATGCCGCAATGAGAGAAAATCCTGGCCCAAGCTCCATTTTCCCGCGAATACGAACGGGACCCGCCTCGGCTTCGATTTGGTCGAGCGCGGTGACGCCGTCCTCCGGCGTGACTTCGAAGGAGATTTTCCCTGCCTCCCCCTCGGGCTTTGAGATTCCTGGAATGTCGATTGCGGCGGCCGCCAAATCGAGCTCCACCCTGGCCTTAGGCTTTTCGCCGGTGCCGATGGGCGCACTAATTTTCGCCCCTATTGGGCCGCTCAGTCCTGGCAGTGCGCCAAATCCAAGTTTCTGGCGCAGTGTTTCGTCGAGCGTCATGCCGATCGACGCTTCGGCTGGCTGGCCCGTCAATTTCTCTATGCTCACCGTCACGGGAGCGCCGAACATGGTGCCTTGCCCGCTCGCTCTCAAGCCGGCCGGGTCCACGTTGACCATGAGCGTCGCGCCGTCGAGATTTTCATTGCCGATAAGCCTCTCGGCAGAAAGGTTGCTTGCCAGCGCTTCGACTCTCAAGTTCGTATCCTGCGGGCCGGTATCGGCGCCGAGCTTCATGGCTATTTCCACATTACCGCTCGCCTGCCCTTTGAGTGTTGCCGAATCGAGCGGCAGGCTCGCATAGGGCTTTAGCGCCTCAAACGAAAGAAGCGCGCCAATTGCTTCGACACTTCCCATCACCTTGGCTTGCGCGACGGCCGGCACGGGCTTCGGATCGGTGTCGGCGACACCGAAACTGCCATCCGATAAAGTGAGCACCCGGCCGTCTGCTGGCTCGATTAAAGCGCCCGATACCGTAAAAGCAGCCGTTCGCCCTGTAACCCGGCCCGTTCCCTCGATGGCGCGCAAAGGCGGCACGCCCGGCAAGAATTGTAGGCTCCCATTTTTGATTGTGAATTCGACCAAGGCCTTGGAATCGGCGGGCGCATGCTGCTCCTGTATCGCTTTCAGATCCGCCGCATCGAAATCAATTTGGATGGTCCCTTTCTCGACGATTCCACCGCTCGCGCGGGAAAGCAGGTAGGATCGCACCGAGGCGGCAACGAACGAGGGCCAAAGCCGTGTGATGATTTTAATGGGCGTTGGAGAAATCGACGCCCCGAGCCTTAGGTGCGGGCTCGCGGACCAATCGAACATTCCGCCAAGCGCGAGCCCGCATTGAGGGCCGCTGAATGAGAACCGGTCGATCGCCAGTTGTTTCCGGCCGATAAACAGCCGCGCCGTAACATCCATGAGCTCGATCAGGATCGGTTTTTCGCCCGGCCGCTCTGGCCCCAGCACATTGGGCTCCGTATTGGCCAAGTGAATCGACCACGGGTCGCCCTCCCCGCCCGGCGGCCCAATCGAGCCGTATCCCGCAAAATGGCTCGCCCCTGCCGCCATCTGCAGCCGGTCAATCACGATGCGCCGCTTCGCGCCGTTCCAATGAAGCCAGCCGCTCATTTTGTCGACCATCACCGGTTCGCTGTCGGGATCGTTGAAACGGAAATATCCCGATCCCGATTCAATGCGCCCGGCCGCCTGTGAAATCATGCCATCGGCACCCAAGCGAATATCGAGATCGCCCGACAAGGGCAGATCGAAATCGACCCCGATTGTGCGCGTGCCGGCGGCAAGCAGGATTTCGTCGAGTGTCAGATTAGAAGCCGAAAGAGCAAGAGACCGTTCCAACCCGGGGCCGCCGCTTGCTGCTCCAAAAGCACGCCAGCGGCCGCTTGGCCCATCGGCAGAAAGGTCGAAGCGCGTTGAGCCAAAGAACCGGTCGAATTCGATATTGACGCCGTTGAAAACCAGCTTCTGGGCCGCCGTTTCATCGTCAATGACGATCTTGCCGCGCATGATGCCGACGCGGCGGATCGCATTGATGAAACTGTCCGGACCTGTCAGCTCGTCGAGGGCAAGCCGGATAATCGCTGCAAAACGGCTGCCGGAGGAGGAGAGGGGCGCAACATTCGGGGTGGACGGCGTGTTCGCTTGCGGCATGGGCACGGAAGGCGCAACACCCTCCGGCGCAACTGCCCCGGGCGGCGGCAGGGTTACGCCTTCTGCCCCCGCGGAGCCAGGGAAAACCGGCAGGGCAAGGGAGCCATTGGGCCGCAATACCAAGTGGAGCTCGGCATCGTATATTTCCAGCCGCTTCAGGCTTATCCGCCCGGCCAGCAACGCCAAAGGCCCCACTGAAACATCGGCGCGGGGTGCGGCCAATATACTGCGCCCAGAGAGCTCCTTGACCGATAACCGATCGATCCGCAGCACGGGCGCAGCACCGTCGAAGGCGATGGCCAGGCTGCCGATGCTAAATTCGTAACCATGGCCGAAACGGACCGCCATGGCGCGGGCGATGCGCGGGGCGAAACCGTCGGCCGGAATGGGCCCGAGCGATAGCCGCGCGGCAACAAAGACCACGAGTAGGAGTAGCAGGGAGAACAGCCCTAGCGCGAGCTTGGGCAGGAGAAAGGAACGCCAGGCCACACCTGGTATGCGGCCCAAGGCCGCGCAAAACCGCCCGGCCGCATCTTTGCTGCGGCCAATCCGGTGCCTGAGCCCCATGCGCAGGGCGAAAAGAGTCCTCTCACCGCCACTCGCCAAGTGCTCCCCGCCTTTCAAAAGCAGGCTAAAGCTGGAAACCGCAAATTCCCTCGCCTATACCCAACTTACCGGAAAAACGCGCGCCGCAAACTGGCAAAGCAAGAGTTCTGGCCAATTGCGAGTCATTGTGACGAAAGGAAGGCCTCATGAATGGCAAACTGCCAAAAAATCCGCCGGTGCCATTGAGCGAGAAGCAAGACGGTTTTGGCGACAGAGGCCCCAGCGCGCTTTCGCCCGGCCGCAAAGCGCCTGATTTCGACCTGCCGGACGATACCTCTGGCAGGGTTTCGCTCGCAAGCTTCGCCGGCCGGATGCTAGTGCTGTACTTTTACCCCAAG
>JAFMSB010000112.1 GCA_017353815.1 Methylocapsa sp.
CCTCGCCCACAAGTACACCCGCAAGATGATCAAATGGGGTCTTAATCTAGATTCCGAATCGCACTCAACTGTCGCGACTGATTGTGCCGCGTCAGCCTGCGGGCTTCGATCTCATACCGGACGGCCATTTGGTCCGTAGCGTCGTGCCCAGCAGGCTTGCGCCGGGTGATAGGTGGCGAGGTAGGGCGTGCGCCCCCGCAACGTCGGTAAGATCGATGGCCGCTATTGCGCGGGCTTCATCCAAAACCTGTCGCGCCCTGTTGAGGCAGTCGGAATCTTCCGGACTCGTCATAGTTCGAGGCCATCGCGCCGGACTTCGTGCATCAGCGGAGTGCGTTCACGGTAGGCGCCGGCCGGAAAGGTTACGAAGTTATGACTGCCCTAGTGCCATAGAGAATGTCGGTTTCAATTTCCGCAAGCCGCCCGCTCTCTTCCCAGAAACTTGCCGGATCTTTCACAAAAACCGCAATATCGTAATCAGACATGCGCATCTCCGCGCGCGCGAGCCATACAGCACAACTCGCTCAAGCCGATTACCATAAACTTCGCCCAGCGCCGCGCGGAAACGTTTAAGGATCGGGTCATTGGATATGTTCTTCGGGATTTGAGAAACACCTGCAATTTCAAATGATAATACCTCTAAGAAGTAATCAACACGGAGAAAGGCCGCACAGTGCTCGAATTTCACATCTCCTCCATCAACTCACGGAAATAGCGGGTGTAGGGGATGCCTCTGACCTCGGCGCGGGTTTTGACGGCGTCAAGCAAGGCTTGGGCACGCGCATGTTGAGCTGCGCGGCCTTATTCTCGAACTCGAACCGCACGAGCTTGGATTGCGAAAAATCGCACTCTGACAAGTCGGCAGTATCGACAAATCTTTCCGCCTCTTTGCCAATCTTGACGACCGGAAACTAACATCGGCTCAGCGCTCGTAAACTCCGACGAGAACCGCTTCGGCAAGCACATGCTTGCGCGCCTCCCGCTCAATGTCCTTGCACGAGGCATTTTTTTGCGCAGGCAGGCTCGGTGTTGAAACCGCCAGCAGCCGGAAATGGTAATGATGCGGGCCATGACCGCGCGGCGGGCAGGGACCTCCATAGCCCGTGCGGCCAAAATCGTTGATTGCCTGCTTAAACCCCTCGCCGCCCTCGGACCGCCCGGCATTCTCAGGCAAAGAGGTCCCGGAAGCCGGAATGTCGTAAGCTGCCCAATGATGAAAAATCCTTCCCGGAGCATCGGGATCGTCGCAGAGAAGAACGAAGCTCGCCGTTTGTTCTGGTGCGCCGTTCCATTGAAGCGGAGGAGACAGGTCGTCGCCGTCGCAAGAAAAGCGCCGCGGAATTGCGCCGCCGTCGGAAAAAGCGCTCGATCGAAGCTGCATGGCTCGCCTCCCTTGAATTCCGGATCACTTTTATTGGCGATTACATAAGGCGAGGCGCGGTCCCGGCAATATCGGACGATCAATTGCTGTTCGGCCATTGAGCCGCTTGGCGTTTATCGCACGCGAAGCGGGCTGCTCCCGTTCCGCGCCCCGCCCAGGGCATTGGAACGTCCGGACGGTTCCATTCGTTCTGTGCGCAACTGAAGGGCCGCCATGGTTATGAAAACCCGGCTAATATAGAAAGAATCGGACAGCGGCCTCTCCGAGAGCTTGGGGATGCGATTACCACAACGATCACGTTTCAATGACTGAGCCGCATAAGAGCCAGAGCAGCCCCGCGGGCGTGGCATCCGGGGCGTGCAAACCGCAGCCGGTGCGCCTCATCTTCGGCGCGCTGGTGCTGGCGATGTTTCTTGCCTCGCTCGATCAGACGATCGTCTCGACCGCTCTGCCGACGATTGCGAGCGACCTCGGCGGACTTACCCATCTCTCCTGGGTGGTTACGGCCTATCTGCTGGCAACCACGGTCGTAGGCCCACTCTACGGCAAGCTTGGCGATCTCTACAGCCGCAAGGCCGTTCTGCAGGCCGCAATCGCGATCTTCTTGCTCGGCTCATCGCTCTGCGGGATCAGCCGCAGCATAGTCGAGCTGATTGCCTTCCGCGCCCTTCAGGGTCTCGGCGGCGGCGGACTCATGGTGACGGCAATGGCGATTGTTGGCGATATCGTCTCGCCGCGCGACCGCGGCCGTTATCAAGGCATCTTCGGCGCGGTATTCGGGGTTGCGACCGTCCTTGGGCCGCTGCTTGGCGGGTTCTTTGTTGCCCGCCTTTCTTGGCGCTGGATTTTTTACGTCAATGTGCCCGTTGGGCTCATCGCTTTTGCGGTGATTGCCGCGGCCTTCCGCGCTAAGCCCGAGCGCCGCAGACGGGCGATCGATTACCTTGGCATCGTCCTGCTTGCGGGGGCCCTCAGCTGCATCATCCTTTTCACCAGCCTCGGCGGCACGGTTTATCCTTGGCCTTCTGCCCCCGTCGTCGGCTTAATTGCCGCGGCCGCCATCCTCATCCCGCTGTTTGTCTTGGCGGAAAGCAGGGCCATTGAGCCGGTCCTTCCCCTGACCCTTTTTCGCGACCCGGTCTTTTCGGTGGCGAGCGCAATCGGGCTCATCGCCGGGCTCGCGCTCTTTGGCTCCGTGACCTATCTGCCGCTCTATTTGCAGGTTGTGAAGGGTGCAAGCCCATTGAGCTCGGGGCTGCATTTGACGCCCATGATGGGCGGCGTCATTGCCACGTCCACACTCAGCGGGCAGCTGATCAGCCGGTTCGGCCACTATAAGCCATTTCCCATTGCCGGAACGGCGTTGATGACCGCCGCGCTTTATCTTCTTTCGCGGCTTTCCGCCTCGAGCAGCATCTGGCTTGTTTCTTCGTTTATGCTCGTTCTTGGTCTCGGGCTTGGGATGGTGATGCAGGTCCTCATCCTGGCGGTGCAGAATTCGACGAGCTATCAGCATCTCGGCGTGGCCACATCCGGCGTGATTCTTTTTCGCTCCATTGGCGGGGCGGCTGGCGCCACGATCTTTGGCGCGATCTTTTCGAACCGCCTGCCCGGCGAGCTTGCTCAGCTCCTTCCCAAAGGTGTCCATCTTTCCGCCCACCCCAATCTCGCGGCAATCGAGAGGCTGCCACCGTTGCTTCACAGCGACTATGCGGGCGCGGTGGCGGCCGCGCTTGATCCCGTGTTCCTCTATGCCGCGGCCATCTCGGCCCTGGGATTCGTGCTCAGCTTGCTGCTGCGCGAAGCACCGTTGCGCAAGACGGTCGAGGCCGAGGGATTGGGTGAAAGCTTTGCCGCCCCGCGCGATGCAAGCTCGCTTGATGAGCTCGAACGCATCCTGAGCGTGCTTGCGCGCCGGGAGAACCGCTGGCGCGTCTATGAGCGCCTTGCGGCGCGCGCGGGTGTTTCCCTTTCGCCCCCCGAAAGCTGGCTGCTCGCAAGACTCGGCGAGCGCGCGCCTGTAACAGACGCTGCTCTGCGCCAGGACTTCCCCACATCTGCTCGGGAAATCGCCGCTCAGCTAAGAGCGCTCCGGCAGCGCGCCCTCATCCAGATGCAAGTGGGACAAATCCAGCTGACAGCAAAGGGGCGAAGCGTCCTCGGCCAGCTTGTCGATGCGCGAAGCCAAGCGCTCGCGGAAATTTTGGCGGGCTGGTCACCCGAAGAGGAGCCCGAGGTCCGGGCGCTTTTGAAGCGGCTGGCGCAGGCCTTTGTGAGCGAGATGCCCGCGCCCGTCCCGCCTCCTGCCTAAGGCCAAGGGAAAGGCCCGCTGGTCCAAGTAAATCGGGATCGATTTTACACGCGCAACTTTTTAGAATAATTCTAAAAATGTTTCACGTGAAACATTTTTGTCCGGTCGCCGCCAAAAATCTTACAAGCCGAAAACCGGGGTTCATCTCGATTTTGTAAGATCGCGCAATTCTTTGGTGCGATTGAAATCGGGCGGGCGCGGCGCCTCGATTACAAAGTCCGGCGCCAGAAGCGTGCTTTGGTGTAAGATTCCTACATGCCAAGGTTGGATTTGAGACGATCGAGCCGCTGCCTGTCCCCGGCGGCCACCATCAGGTGACAACGCGCCATCTACAAAGACGGAGCATTTTTGCACCTGAAATGTACACCGAGAAAGTTTCGCAAAATCAATGGCCCATTTTTTGGCGCAGGATTTTTGGCTTTTGCACGTCCAAGGCCATCCGAATAAACAAAAAGGCCCAAAAACTAGATGCGCGACACTTGCTCGGTACCATCGTTCGAACAAGAATGTTGCTACGTACCGCAATCACCCTCATAAAAGCTGCACGAATTCTTCTGTTTGTGGTCGTTTCTAAGCCGAAGCTGCTAATCACCCGTGTCTGTGGTTCACGAAGTTTGGCGTAACTTTTTTCGCCCCTGGAATAGGGTTGGCGCGCTCGCCAGCCGGGCTGTAAATTCCACAATATGCGATCATCGTCCTTCATCGGGACGGCTACTACCAAGGACGCTGCGGAACTGCGAAAATCGCACTTGAGCTATTTGAATCCAACCTTGCGCGCAGTTTGCTTATTATCGGCCGTTACCTGCCGCCCGGTCGTGAGATTTTACCGAGAACGCGACGGATGCGCATGATACCGTTCGATATGGCCGACAAAGGCGGCGGCGGGGGTTTAGAGATTTTCGAAGGGCCAAGGATTTCAAAAGAATTGAAATGGTCCCAATCTCTATTGTCATGGCGGGTTTTTCGCAAGACAAGCATGTTTTCGCATGGCTGTGGAACCACCTCATATGATCGGTTGCTTAGGATGAAATTCGTCGCTGTTCGGACGGAGTTCAACCACATGTCATCGAAAACGACGAGGCCTCCAGGCTGCAAGATTTGATCTGACAAATAGAAATTGACGATCACGTCGTCAAACCTATGGATCCCGTCTATAAAGACGAAGTCGAATTTTGCCCTCTTTCGAATCAGGTCCGAAAGAGCATGTATCGAAAAGTTCTCTATCCACTCGAACCTCACTCCGAACCCAAGCCGCTTGACCTGAGCAAGCCCTATTCCGTGGAAGGTATGTTTTTCCCACGGATCTATAGCGACATGGAAGGCATTGGATCGTGACTGTAGCGCATCTAGCATCCAGACGGTAGAAAAACCGTAAGCAAAGCCAACTTCTAAAGACCGTTTGACCGAATAAGATCGCATGAGTTTGTGCACCCGTGCGCCTTGTTCTATAGAAATTCCAATATTTTTGTTGATTGTTATCGGCCCATGGATCTCCGTTCCATAACACCTGTCAGTTCCATACATATCCGCGAGAACATCGAGCGTTCTCTGATGCAGACCAGAGCACGCGAGATTGATTTCATCGCCAATGGCGATGGTATTGGCCTTTTGCACAAATTGGCCGTGCTGCACTTCGCTCCTCGCCTACGTTGACTGGACTATCTCAGTGGCCGGGAGGAACCCTTACCGCTGACTGGTCAATTGCGATTCGATGCCAGAACCCCGGGCATATTCTGCTCGAGGTAGTTCTTGAGAAGGGCGGCACGCAAGCGATTGGCCAAACCTGTCGGGTGCCCGTCGCCGGGAATGTTGAGCGCCATCCCGGCAGCGGCCTCATTGCCGAGCGACGCGTCGACAACAGCTGCGCCCCCATCTTGCATGCGCTGCATGATGTCCGCATTCGTAAAACCCGTCCCGCGCAGGTAATTTTCGTCCCAGTTGAAATAAAGGACGACTGCGGGAGCACCATATTTCGACCTTGCAAGATTTACCACAGCGAGAGTGATCTGGATATAGAGTTCGACGTCATCATGGCTCAACGCGCGCCGGTAGGGGGCGACGAGCCAGCGGTAGGCGGCCGAATTCTGGAGCCACTCCTCCCACCAAAGCCTTGGCCCCTCATAGCACGTGCCCTTCAGAATTAATTTGCCATTCTCGATAATATAGCGTGGCCCCCGGCGCGCCCAATGCACCTTACACGCACAGCGCTCAGCATGTATGACGGAGGTCAGAATCACGACGAGTTTTGGATGCGGCCCGATCACGGAATCGTAGGTCCCGGATTGCAGTTCTCTCAAGAACTGCTGCGGCCCATAGCCTGAGAAGCCAAGGTTGAGCACCCGTTCTTGGCGCCCAATGCTATCGGCAAACAATTGCGGTAAAGTTTCATCATCGTTCAACCCGTCCCCAAACGTG
>JAFMSB010000415.1 GCA_017353815.1 Methylocapsa sp.
ATTTCATTTTCGTCACCGGGCGTAACAAGGCTGCTATCGAAGATCATTTCGATATCGCCTATGAACTCGAAGAAACTCTGCAAAGGCGCGGCAAGGTCAAGGAATGGCAGACGCTGAATGCCAGTCTTCCTCCAGCGGGCGCAACGAGCTTCACTCGCCAGCAAGAGCCGCTCGGCCTTGGCCATGCGGTCTGGTGCGCGCGCGACATCGTGGGCCAAGAGCCTTTCGCGGTTCTCCTCCCCGATATGGTGACACTGCCGGGCGGCGCAAAGAAATCCCGCTGTCTTGCCCAATGCATTGCCGCTTACGAGAAACATGGCGGCAATGTCATTGCGCTCGAGGAAGTTCTGCCGGACGAGACCCACCAATATGGCGTTGCCGCGATCGGCAAGGATTATGGCGATTGCTTCGAGATTGCCGGGATGGTCGAGAAACCGCCCAAAGGGACGGCGCCGTCCAATCTCATCATCACTGGCCGCTACATATTGCAGCCCGAGATTTTCTCACTGCTTGCAAAGGGTGAGAAAGGCGCGGGCGGCGAGATTCAGCTTACCGATGCCATGAGAGCGCTCGCCAAGGCCCAGGCTTTTTATGGCATGCGATTCGAGGGCAGAACTTATGATTGCGGCGCCAAACTTGGGTTCCTTACCGCCAATCTCGCCTTCGCTCTCGCCGATGCGGAACTCGCCCCAATGCTGAGGGTGGAACTGGAGAAGATACTCCGCAAACGCTAGCTCGCCGTGCGGATCATTTTGCCGCGCCGCGCCAGCCTGTAACTTAGCTTCTTAGATACCCCCCGCTCCCGGCGGGTTATGGGGCGGACAGTGCCGCCAGCTTGGGCAATGCGGGTGAGACGGCGCTATCGGAATCGATTTCTGGATCTCGATTTCGATAAGCGCAACTTCGCCAAGCTCGAAAACACGGCTCACAAACCGGCGGTAAAGAAGCGCAGGTTTTCCTTCCCGGCGTCCCTCAACACGAACTCTTTCATCCGCCCCCATCGCGCGACGCTCCCTCAGTGGTGAGTTTCCGAGCTCTCGTGCCGAGGGTAGATCATATGCTCGCGGTGGGTTGGCGCAAGCTCCTCATATTCGTCTTCCGCGGTCCAGCGGCAGATTTCGTGGCCCTCTTCGTCGACGAGCCTTATCGCTTCCGCCCGCACCTCCTTGAGGGTGCCGCCAATTAGAACTGGCTCGCCCTTGGGATGCTCGCCGCGATAAAAGCTCCTTATACCGGCGTGAGCGAGGCTGCGGAAATAATCGACATGAGGCTCGCCCGACCAGAAGGGAAATCTGTCCAGCACCTCCGGATTGGGGGTCCCGCGTCCCGGCCAGATGTATTCGATGAAGCAGTTCCCGGTTTGAGACTGCATGTTTTCCACCCTTGCCGAAAGGAGCTAATCTTCAACGGTCACAAGTCAAGAGCGGCCAACAAAAAATTTGCGCGCTTCTTGCGGCGCCGCAGCATTCCTGCTGAAAGGCGGCGGCGCGATCATGGCTCCTCCTCACAGCCAGCGCCGGACGCGCGCCTTATAGCGCCGGTACTCTTCTCCAAAGATGCGCGCCAGATGCTCCTCCTCGCGGCGGATCACGAAAAGCGACATAAAAACCGTGAGCGGAACGAGCAAAAGAAGCGCCCAAAAGGAATTGGTCATGGCCGCGATTCCGGCGTACAGGAGCGTCAGCGCCAAATAAAGAGGGTTGCGGCTGAAGCGGAATGGCCCGGCCGTCACGAGCCTTGTCGCGGGCTTGTCGGGCCGGACCGTCGTTCCGGCCATCAACAGGGTCCTCACTCCCCAGACCGGCCCGAGCGCGATCCCCGCAGCGAGCAGCAGCCCGCCGAGAGCGCGTGCGGGCCCCTGCGGCAGGAAATCAACCGGATAGCGGACGCTCACGAGCACGCCGAGGCAAATGACGGCGGCATAGAGCAAGGGCGGCGGCAC
>JAFMSB010000113.1 GCA_017353815.1 Methylocapsa sp.
GGCGCTTGCCCTTGCCACCTTGATCGTGGTCTACCGCTTCGTGCCCCCGGTCTCGACTCTCATGCTTGCCCGGTGGGCCGAGCAGGAGGGAGCGGAGCGTCATTTTGTTCCCCTTGCCCGCATCTCCGAAAATCTGCGAAAGGCGGTGATTGCTTCGGAAGATGCGCGCTTTTGCCGGCATCACGGCGTCGATTGGGGGGCACTGCGGCAGGTTATCACCCATCCCGGCGCGGCAGGCCCAGCGCGAGGCGCGTCCACCATTGCCATGCAGACGGCAAAAAACCTGTTTCTTTGGCCTTCGCGATCTTATCTGCGCAAGGCCATCGAAATTCCCCTGGCTTTGATGATCGATTTTGCTTGGCCGAAAAAACGCATCCTCGAAGTCTATCTCAACCTGGCTCAATGGGGGCAGGGAATCTTTGGCGCAGAGGCGGCGGCGCGTCATTATTTTCGCAAGAGCGCGGAGAAGCTCGACGAAAAGGAGGCTGCTTTGCTGGCCACGGCCTTGCCGAGCCCGAACCATCGCAATCCTGCAAGACCGTCGGTGCGCCACGCGGGGCTTGCCGCGCGCCTGATCGCTCGCGCGCGGATGGCTGACCTGGATGCCGCATGCGTCGAATGAAGGGCCGCGGACGCGCGGCGGTTTTTCGTGGCGAGGCGCCGGAAATCGTTGTAAGAGACGGCCCAATTCACAAAAGCATAACATTGCAACAGGCAAACCGCGTCCGCTTGCGCTTGCGCGGAGGAGAAAGAAGAATGGCCGTTCCGAAACGCAAAACCTCGCCCATGAAGCGCGGCTTTCGCCGCGCGGCCGATGCGCTCAAAGCCCCGGCTTATGTTGAGGATAAGGATTCGGGCGAATTGCGGCGCCCGCACCACGTCGATCTCAAGACCGGGATGTACCGCGGCCGGCAGATTTTCGCCCAAAAATCCAAGGAGGCATAACGCCTGGGCGCATGGGCCGCGCCCGGGCGGCTAGTCCGCGGAGGCTGGTCCCGGTGTATCCGGGGGCGGAATGCGGTCGCGGCCGCCAAGATTGCCAGGGCGCTCATTGGCCGGCGGGCGCGCCTGACCGGGACGGTGGGCGGCAGGGCCGCCGCGAGGCTTTTGTAGGGCACCACTCTCCGCGCGGAAAGCCCAAGCGCAAGCCTAAAGAGAAATCGCATGCAATCCGCGGGTAAACAATTGCGCAGCATCTGGCCCGGTGACGACAGGGCGCGCGTGCACATCATCGATCAGACGCTGCTGCCGCATGAGCTTACGATTGTTACGATCTCGACCCTCTCGGGGGCTGCCCGTGCAATCGAGACGATGCAAGTGCGGGGCGCGCCGCTCATTGGCGTAACCGCGGCCTATGGCGTGGCGCTCGCAATGCGCGCCGATCCCTCGAATGCCAATCTTAATGCCGCCATGAGCCGCCTTGCGGCGACGCGCCCGACCGCCATTAATCTGCGCTTCGCGCTCGATGCCATGTGCGAGCATCTTCTGACTTTGCCGGAATCGAGCCGCGCGGAGGCCGCTTTTGACCGTGCCAGTGCGCTCGCCGTCGAGGATGCAAAGCTATGCCATGATATCGGCGTGCACGGTCTCGGCCTGATTCAGGATCTGGCGAAGAACAAAAAGATTGGCGAGCCGGTTAATATTCTGACTCATTGCAACGCGGGCTGGCTCGCAACGGCCGATTGGGGTACCGCCACCGCGCCCATGTACATGGCACATGACGAGGGAATTGCCCTTCATGTTTGGGTCGATGAGACGCGGCCGCGCAATCAGGGTGCCGCATTGACGGCGTGGGAGCTTGATCAGCGCGGAGTGCCCTGCACGATCGTTGCGGATAATGCCGCGGGCTATCTGATGCACGCTGGCAAGGTCGATCTCGTAATCGTTGGAACCGACCGGACCACCGCCTCTGGAGATGTCTGCAATAAGATAGGGACCTATCTCAAAGCGCTTGCGGCGCGCGACAATGGCGTTCCCTTTTATGCCGCTGTGCCGTCGCCGTCGATCGATTTCTCGCTCGAGAGCGGCGCAAAAATTCCGATTGAAACTCGGGCCGCTCGCGAGGTGACGCATATGAGCGGGCTTAGCGCAGCCGGGCGCCGTGAGACCATCGCGGTCGCCCGGCCCGGAGCAAATGCATTCAATCCCGCCTTTGATGTAACGCCTGCGCGGCTCGTCACTGGCCTCATCACCGAACGCGGCGTTGTCGCAGCAAGCCGGGAGGCGCTTGCCCAGGCCTTTCCCGAACGGTCCGGCCATGCGCCTCTCATGCCCGCGGCCTCGCGGGCGGCCCGGTTTTGACACACTCTCGCCGCACTCAGAGCTGAGTGCCTCAGCCCAGGCTTGGCCTTGCGGCGCAGCCAAAGAAGCCTTACGCAAAGAGGCTTCGCTTCCGCCCTCATCTTGCCACGCGCCACGCCTATTGAGCAAATTGGATCCTGCTCTCACGCCTCATGCGATATTTGAGTTTTTTTTCTCTCTTTTTGCTTCTATTTGCGGCGGGCCTTTGCCCGGCAGCCGCAATCGAGTCGGTCCGGGTTCCGCTCGAATCTCGCGCAATCGATCTGACAAAGGCGATCGAATCCTACCATTCCGAAAGCGACCGTCTTCTCGTTTCGACCGCACCCGGCTCGGATGGGATCGTGCGGCGCATTGAGGTGCGGGCACGGGAAGAGGGCACGCATCCGGACTGGATCGTTTTTGCTCTTACCAATGATACGAGCGAGCAAATCGAAAGATTGCTGGTTGCGCCCCATTTCCGGCTCGTCGGCTCCGGGGTGATCTGGCCCGATCTCGGCGCTTCGCGCATTTCCGCGATCACCGCAAGCCAGGGGTTTCCGATTGAAAAAGACACAAGCTCCGATGCCGATGTTTTCCGCCTAACCCTCGATCCGGGAACCACCGTCACCTATGTCGCCGAGCTGCGCACGCCCAACCTGCCCCAGCTGATTCTTTGGGAACCAAATGCCTACAAGGACAGGCTCACGAGTCTCGCCTTCTACAGAGGCATTGTCATCGGACTTGCCGGGCTTCTTGCCCTGTTTCTCTCGATCATTTTTGTCGTCCGGGGGGCGGTCATCTTTCCTGCATCTGCCGCGCTCGCCTGGGCGGTGCTTGCCTATGCCTGCATCGATTTCGGTTTTTGGAGCAAGATTTTCAGCACCGGGAGCGAGCTTGACCGCGTATGGCGCGCGGCCTTCGAGACCACGCTTTCCGCCACCCTCGTCGTGTTCCTGTTCGCCTACCTCAAATTGAATCGCTGGCATGTGCGGGCCTCGCGGATAGCGGCAGTATGGCTGCTTTTTCTCGCCGCGCTCGCGTTGCTTGCGGTTTACGACGCACCCGTTGCAGCGGGAATTGCGCGCATCTCCCTTGCCACCATTGCCGCGGCCGGATTCATCCTTGTGCTCTACCTCGCGATGCATGGCTACGACCGGGCAATCATGCTGATACCTGCGTGGTTCTTGCTTCTACTGTGGGTCATCGGCGCCGCCTTCGCGGTCACCGGCAAACTTTCCAATGACCTTGTCCCTCCCGCGCTTATTGGCGGGCTCGTGCTGATTGTCATGGTCATTGCCTTTACTCTCATGCAGAATGCTTTCGCGGGCAGCGGATTTGCGGCCGCGGGCCTCTCGGATTTCGAGCGCAAGGCTCTCGCGCTAACCGGCAGCGGAGACACCGCCTTTGACTGGGATGTCGACAAGGATCAGATTTATGTCAGCCCGGAGATCGAGTCCCAGCTCGGGCTTCCGCGGGGAGCGCTTCAGGGGCCGGCCGCGGCTTGGCTGCGCATTGTTCACCCTGCCGAGAGGGAGCGCTTCCGCGCATGCCTTGATACAATTCTGGAACGAGGATGCGGGCGCATCAATCTGCCGTTCCGGCTGAGGGGCGGGGGCGCGGATTATCTTTGGTTTCACTTGAAAGCCCGCCCGGTTACCGGCCCCGATGGCGAAGTCGCGCGCATAGCCGGCACGTTTGCGGATGTCACCGAAAGCAAAATTGCGGAGGAAAGGCTTCTCCACGATGCCGTCCACGACAATCTCACCGGGCTGCCGAACCGGGAACTCCTCTTCGACCGGGCCGATCAGGCCTTAACCCTTGCCCGGGCCGACAATTATGTCCGTCCGGCGGTCCTTTGCATCGATATCGACCGGTTCAAGGAGATCAACGAAGCGGCGGGGCTTGCGGCCGGCGACTCGATCTTGCTGACCGTCTCGCGGCGGCTCGCACGAATTCTCAAACCGCAGGACACTCTCGCGCGCTTATCTGGCGATCAGTTCGCAATCTTGGTGGTTTCCGAACATGAGACTGCGCAAATCAGCGCTTTTGCCAATTTGGTCCGCCGCATTGTCTCAACCCCCGTGACCTTCAATGGCCAGGAAATCCCGCTTGCCGCTTCCATCGGGCTTGTGCTTTATGACCCGCAGCTGCACGCCAGCCGGGAGGACATGCTCAAGGACGCGGAAATTGCGATGCGCAATGCAAAGCGCATGGGCGGCGCCCGCATCGAGGTTTTCCGGCCATCCATGCGCAGCGCGCGCGCAGACCGTTTCGGCCTTGAAGCGGATCTCCGCCGCGCGCTCGACCGCGGTGAGATCAAAGTGCTGTTCCAGCCCATCGTCCGGCTCGATGACCGCACCGTTGCCGGTTTCGAAGCCTTGCTGCGCTGGGATCATCCGCGCCTCGGAAGGCTTGGTCCTTCGGATTTCATTCCTCTTGCAGAAGAGACCGGCGCCATCGTCGATCTTGGCCTGTTTGCTCTGGAGCGCACAGCGCGCGAGCTCGCCGCTTGGCAGCATGCGCTCGATGTCGAGCCGCCAATCTTCGCCAGCGTCAATATTTCCTCGCGCCAATTGCTCCGCCACGATCTCCTGCAGGACGTGCGCTCGGTGCTGAGCCGCTCAAGCATCAGCCCGGGCTCGCTCAAGCTGGAGCTGACCGAAGGACTCGTCATGGAGAACCCCGAATTCGCCGCCCAGATGCTGACGCGGATCCGGGCATTGGGCGCGGGTCTTTCGCTCGATGACTTCGGCACCGGTTATTCTTCGCTTGCCTATCTCCAGCGGTTCCCGTTCGATACGATCAAAATCGATCAGTCCTTCGTGCGCCAAAACGGAAAGGGCGCAAGGCCGGTCATTCTTCGCTCGATCGTAACGCTCGCTCATGATCTCGGCATGGAGGTTGTCGCCGAAGGTGCCGAAACCGAATCGGATGCCGTCGAGCTTCATCAGTTTGGCTGCGAATATGCGCAAGGCTATGTTTTCGGCCACCCCTTGAGCGCGATGGAAGCGCGCAAATTGGTTGGGGCGGCAAGCGCCGCGGCTTGATCCGGGGAGAGTTTGCGATGATAGCCGGAGGGCCGCCAGCTTGCGTCCCACATCTGGAACAATTTAGAATCATTCGAAAGATGTTTCACGTGAAACATTTTGGTAAGATCGGCGCCTGGAATCCCAACAAATGCAGGACAAGTCCTTGTTCTTCGATCGGGTAAGACCAGCCAAAATTCATGTGCGATCGGGGCAGGCCGGGCCGCCGCGCTCGTTCTGCGGTAACCAAAGCCCGCATGCCATCGCAATGCAAGAACGGCCGGCCAGCGGTTAAACTTGGGTCCTGCCCATCACGCATGCCCGGCGCCCCATGAGAGACGGCCGATGTCGATCCCAGCGCGGCGCATCGCCCGCTCATATTTTAATTCGAGTGCCGGGTCGAAAATGAGCACCGGATCGGCCGGGCAGTTGAGCCAGCCGTTTTGCTGCATCTCGGATTCGAGCTGGCCCGCGGCCCAGCCGGCATAGCCAAGCGCAAGCACTGCACGGCCGGGGCCTGATCCGCTGGCGATTGCGCGCAAAATGTCGATGGTTGCCGTGAGCGACACGCCGCCTCCGATTGGCAAGGTGGAATTGTCGATGGAATAATCGCTTGAATGCAGCACAAAGCCCCGGCTTGTATCGACGGGGCCGCCGTTTAAGACCGGCAGGGAGCTTGCTTTTGCGGGCAGCCTTATTGCCTCATCGGGGCCAATGACATTAAGCTGGATAAGGAGCTGAGGGAAATCGACTCTTTCGGCCGGCCGGTTGATGA
>JAFMSB010000009.1 GCA_017353815.1 Methylocapsa sp.
AACATGGACGCGGTGGCCTGCCCATTCGGCGACGGCCGCGTCGTCGGTGAAATCCGCCGCTCCGGCCAAGGCCGCTCTCCGGTGCGCTTCGAGGATAAGACCGAAGGCGAAGGCCTGGGGAGTCTGGATCGCGCGCAGTTGCGCGCGCGGCAGGGTCGCGCTGACGCAACGGGCCATATCGACTTGTTTGATCGTGTCGGCCGGGGCCAGCCCCGGCACGGCCGCGCCAAAGTTCGCGGCGGCATCGGCGGCGCGCGCAATCAAGGCGGGGCCTACGAAGGGCCGCGCCGCGTCATGGATCAAGACCACCGCCGGGGGCAGCGGCAGTTTTGCTAGCGCTTCCAATCCGTTGCGGACACTTTCCTGGCGCGTGGCGCCGCCAACGGCCGGCTCCATCAGGGGCTGCCGGAGCTTTGGGACGATGCCTGCCGCACATGCCAGGTAAAGTGCGCGATCCTCCTTCTGGATTACCGGAAGGATGGCGGCCTTGGGTGCCCCGCGCAGAAGAGCCTCGAGCGTGAGGGCGAGCAGCGGCCTGTCCGCCAATTTTTTGTATTGTTTGGGTATCCCCGCCCCCGCCCGCGAGCCGCGCCCGGCGGCCGGGACGAGAATGGCGAGGCCCGCGGGTTCGCCCATCATGCCTCGTGCCTTCATTTCTCAACGGGACCAAACTTTCCCTGGTTTGACAAAAGGCGTCAATTCCTGCCAGACTGCTGAATATTTGAGCATCCATCACCTTGCCGGGTCAGGCAGATGATTTATTCTGAAAATATGAGCGAATCTGCTAATAAATTAGGCAGTCTTTCGGCCGGGAGACCCATTGGCGTTGGAGGGGAAGAATTTTCGGCAGCCGCCACCACCATTTCCGGATTGATAGCCCCGCGCCACCTATTGCGCGGCAACGCGGGCGGGAGGGAGGAGGTGGCATGAGCCTGCCCGTTCCGCAACATCAGCCGCGGTCCGCCTTGGCCTCCGGCGTTCGCGCGGCAAAGCTTTTGAACGCCTTGCCTCACCCGGTTGTCGCTGTCTTGCCCGATGGGTCGATTGCGGACGCCAATGCCGCTGCGGAGCTCTTTTTCGGCATGAGCCGGGCGGTTCTTCAGCAGCAAAATCTTGCGCAACTCGTGCCTGAGGGCTCGCCGCTCACTGGCGTCGTCGAGCAAGTGCAGACGGGAGGCGCCACGATCAATGAATATCGTGTCTTCTTGCGCCTCGCGAAACCGGAATGCGAGCGGCTCGTCGATATTTTTGTCGCGCCGCTGCAGAATCAGAACGACGGCGTCGTGGTCATGGTGCAAGAGCAATCGCTTGCCGAGAAGATCGGCCGCCAGCTCAGCCACCGGGGTACGGGCCGCTCCGTCGCCGCGATGGCCTCCGTTCTTGCCCATGAGATCAAGAATCCGCTGTCGGGCATTCGCGGCGCCGCCCAGCTCTTGGAAGCGGAAGCAAACGATTCCGACCGCTCGCTTACCCGGCTAATATGCGACGAGACCGACCGGATCGTGAAACTTGTGGACCGGATGTGCGCCTTTTCCGACACGCGGCCAACCGAACGCGAACGGGTTAACATCCATGCCGTCCTCGACCATGTTAAAAAAGTGGCCCAGGCCGGGTTCGCACGGCATATCCATTTTCACGAAAACTACGATCCCTCGCTGCCCCCGGTCCTGGGGAATAAGGACCAGCTCGTTCAGTTGTTCTTGAATCTGGTCAAGAATGCCGCGGAAGCGATTGGCCAGTCGCGCAGCGATGGCGACATCGAACTCTCGACCGCTTTCCGCCCGGGTGTGCGGTTGAGGCTGGCCGGCGCGAACGATCTCGTCAGCCTGCCCCTGGAATTTTGCGTGCGCGACAACGGCTCCGGTGTTGCGCCGGAATTGCTCCCGCACCTGTTCAGCCCTTTTGTTACGACAAAAGCGGCAGGAACTGGCCTGGGACTTGCTTTGGTAGCCAAGATAGCCGGTGATCATGGTGGAACCGTCGAATGCGAATCCTCGCCCCGCCGCACGATATTCCGGATACTCATGCCCACGTATGTGCGGCGCGGGAGCCAAGGCGGGAGGGCCAGTTGAGCTCGG
This sequence comes from Methylocapsa sp., assembly GCA_017353815.1. GTDB lineage: Bacteria > Pseudomonadota > Alphaproteobacteria > Rhizobiales > Beijerinckiaceae > Methylocapsa. Next base: position 2,079 of record JAFMSB010000009.1, read on the forward strand.
CCCCTTCTGCCTCGGCTTCGCCAGTTGCCGCGGGCGCTGCCGGCACTCCTTTGCACCGGGGCCGGCCGCTCTTCCGGGCCTTGGCCCGCGTCATCCTTTCGCCCTTTTCGGGAAATTGAGCGTTCATGGCCGCCGGAAACATCCTTATTGCGGACGATGATACCGCCATCCGGACGGTTATCGGCCAGGCTCTCTCGCGCGCGGGCTATGAGGTGCGCACGACCGGCAATGCGGCGACACTTTGGCGATGGGTGCAATCCGGCGAAGGCGATCTCGTGATCACCGATGTTGTTATGCCGGACGAGAACGCCTTCGAGCTTCTGCCAAAGATGAAAAAGCTGCGCCCGAATTTGCCCATCATCGTGATGAGCGCGCAGAACACCTTTATGACCGCCATCCGAGCGTCCGAGCGCGGCGCATATGATTATTTGCCCAAACCCTTCGATCTGCGGGAACTCGTTTCGATCGTGTCCCGCGCCTTGAATCAGCCGAAAGGCGCCGCGCGCGCCGAGCCCGCCGCGGACATCGAGAAAATGCCGCTCGTCGGGCGCTCGCCCGCGATGCAGGAGCTCTACCGCGCTCTCGCCCGGCTCATGCAGACCGATCTCACGGTCATGATCACCGGCGAATCGGGAACCGGAAAGGAGCTTGTCGCCAGGGCCCTGCACGACTACGGCAAACGCCAGAAAGGCCCGTTCGTCGCGATCAATATGGCGGCAATCCCGCGTGACCTGATCGAGAGCGAATTATTCGGACATGAGAAAGGGGCGTTCACCGGCGCCGCCCAGCGCTACGCGGGGCGCTTCGAGCAGGCCGAAGGCGGCACACTTTTTCTCGACGAGATCGGCGATATGCCGATGGAGGCGCAAACCCGGCTTTTGCGTGTCCTCCAGCAAGGCGAATATACAACGGTTGGCGGCCGCAGCCCGATCAAAACGAATGTCCGCATCATCGCCGCCACGAATAAGGATCTCGGCGTGCTGATCCGGCAAGGGCTGTTCCGCGAGGACCTGTTCTTTCGCCTCAACGTGGTGCCGCTGCGGTTACCTCCGTTGCGCGAGCGTTTGGAAGACATTGCCGACCTTACCAATCATTTTTTTGCCCTTGCCGCGGCGGAAGGCCTTCCGCTCAAGCGTATCGACGCCGGCGCCCTCGATGGCCTCAAACGGCATCGCTGGCCCGGAAACATCCGCGAACTCGAAAACCTCACGCGCCGCCTGGCCGCACTCTATCCGCAGGAGATTATCACCGCCCAGCTTGTGGATATAGAGCTAAGCAACGAGGCTCTCCGGCCAGCTCAAGAGCTTGAGCCGGAAGGAAGCCAAGGGGACTCTCCATCCGGCAAGCCAAAGAAGCGGCCAACGCTCGCAAGCTCATTGGAACACCATCTCTCGGAGCTTTTCCTCGAAAGCGGAAGGGATTTTCCGCCGCCGGGCCTCTATCACCGGATCTTGCGCGAGATCGAGCAGCCGCTCATTTCCGCGGTCCTTGCTGCCACGCGCGGCAATCAGATAAAGGCGGCTGAGGTCTTGGGACTCAACCGCAACACCTTGCGCAAGAAGCTGCGCGACCTCGACATAAAACTGGTGCGCGCGCCACGCTAGAGCGGCAGCTGCCTCTTGACCGGCTTATGTCAGGCGGACCCAAGCTCCTTCCGAGGGCACACGATTGTTGTCGACGATAAAGAGCAGGTGCCATCCCGGCGGGGAATATGTGAGGCCGGGAGGGGCGACGGCGTGCACCTGGGCTGCCGTCTGGCTGGTAATCACGCAGCCGACATAACGCTGGTTATGGTTAAAGCCGTGAGTGACGGCGCCGGGCCGCATAAACACGACCTCGGAGATCGTCGCCGCGTTCGGGCTCTGCACCGTGAATGGCGTGCCATGAACAAGCGGCGATGGCGTGACCGTGGTGATGGTTGGCCGTGGTTGGAAAAAATAGGAGGGCAAATAGCGCTCGTTGTGGGTGAATTGTCCCGCAGTCGGGTTACCTCCCATGATCACGCTTCCGTCGGGCAGCAGGATCGCGGCGGAGTGGTAGTTGCGTGTGATGCTCATACTGGGGCCAAGCTGGAAGCCGGCTTGAGGATGTTCCGGATCGAAGATTTCGACAGGTCCGGGGAAATTTGTGATCCCGCCGGCGACAAACACGCGCCCGTCCGGGAGAAGCACCGCATTCACTTTGTCGCGGGGATTGTTGAGATTCGGAAGAGCCTGCCATGCTGGGGATGTTACCGACAGATCGATCCATTCCGCGGTTTGCTGCACTGCTGCACGGAGGCCGCCTAGGATCATGACCCGCAGCTCGTAGTTCGGCGGTTTTAGCGGCAAGAGCACCGCTGTGCCATCCATGTTGACGCCGCGCTGGCCGAAAACCTGGTTGTATTGCAGCGCCGGATTGTCAATGATCGGGTTCGCACCCCAATTGAACCGGCGGGCGGGCACTTGCGGGCCGGCGATGAAGAAATCGCCGTCCGGAAGCAGGAATGTCCAAGGGTACCAGAAGTACTTAAAAGTAGCGGGCACTGCTTTCGGGGTGCTCCACGATCCTGCGCCGCCGCCTGGCGCAAATATCTCGAGCGATTGGACGGGCAGGCCTGGAGTGTGTGCGTTATCCTCACCGAAGAGGGTGAGGGCCCTGCCGTCTTCGAGCGTGACCGTGGTCGGATAAAAGCGGCCGATATTCATGTCGGAGGCGTGGGTGAAGGAATTGGTTGCCGGATGAAAGAGAAAGGCGCGGCGCTCCGTATTAGGGCTAAGAGTGGGGTTTCTTGGGTTTGAGTAGTAGCCGGCGTGGACGAGAATGGTGCCCTCCGGGTCATTTAAGTGAGCGTGGGACCCTGACCAGATGTTCTGGTCATTTGCGAAAACAAACGGCTGATTGGCTGGCTGAGTATAGAGCCCCGTCGTCTGATCCCAGAGCCGGCATTGATCGGGGCGCGGCCCATAGCCCCAGAAGAGCAGGCGAGACGAGTTCGGGATCAGGACGGCATGCATGAATGTGACCCCGGGGCGGCCGTCCAGCAGTTCCCACTGGCCGGCGGCCGCGCTTGCGAACCGGTCGAGCTGGACAGCCGGACAGGCGTTGTCTTCTGAGTCACGCGGCAGCCCAGTTTGGGATTCGAGCTGCTGTGCCTCCTCCTTTGTCAGGTGTATGGTCTCAACCGAACGGAGAAGCGCAGCGAGCCCTGCCGTCCTCGCCGTTTCCACTCCAGACCCGACTAGGAAATCACCCCGGAGGTCGCAAGGCTGCGCATCCTTATGGGCCTCCCGGCAGCGCTTGAACCCTTCCGGCAGCAATAGAACCGGCGGCGCTTCGGTCTCCGTGACAAAAGTCTCGCCGGGACCAATGCTACGAGTGTCAATCGATGCGCCGCCGAGACGCCACCTCTGTCCATGGAGATAGATGTTGTGCCAGTTCCCCATGGCGTCGAGATTAAAGACATGCCAGCGGATTTTCTGGCCGGCACGCGCGACAACGGTTGGCGTGTTGCCGGAAAACGAGCGGCCATTCAAGCAATAGGAAGGGATGCTTTCACCGCCCTGCTCGACAATACTGTGCCGGCCCGGGCCGTTGTTGGTCCAAGTGACCCGCCCGCCGATACCCACGGTAACATTTGCGGGCGAGAAAAAGAAATCGCCGATTGCAACGCTCGTATTGTCCGGACCTCCCGCCTCGACAGTAACGGAGCCGCTCATGCTGGCTCCGTGAACGCCGCAAATGTAGTTATAGGCCGCGGCGAGCGTGAAGACCGACGTGAAGGATTGACCGGGATCGAGCGTCCCGCTTTGAAAAACCGGCAGGTCCCGGGGGCCGCCCATCTGATGAATGAACAAAGGTACGTGCAGCAAATGGCCTCCGGGGGGAAGAGAATGCGGAGCGTTCGCGTATTCATCGAGGGTGGCGAGGTAAGTAACGAGCTCGTCTGGCGTATTATCTAAGTCCATTCTATGCGCATGGCTGGCCGCCGGGGGGATCGCGGGTTTCCTGCCATCTCCCAGCGCCCGTTCTTGCATGGCATGGTGAGGCGCCAGGGCGGGACGGTTCTCCGGCAGATTCAGGCCTGACGCCACCTCTATCGAGCGTTCGAGAAAGCCGTCGGGGAGCGGAAACTTTGGGAGAGCTTCATATTCGTCCTCCGGCAGCACGATGAGCCCTCCGAAGAGTCCACGGCTGATCGAGAGGCCCATGTTGCGATAATGGTCATGGAACGGCCATGCCCCGATCGTCTCCCCGGTCACCTCGTAGCTATAGGTCCAGGTTTGGCCCGGATCGATCTCGTCGGAGCGGCGCCCATCGCTGCTCATTGCTCCAAACGGCCACGCCCCGCCGGAGTCGATGCCGTGCGGCAGTCCATGGAGATGGAAGCTATGGGGAACGGCATCCGTGTTTTTGACATGGATTCGCAGCCGGTCGCCCGGCCTCGCATAGATCACCGTGCCCGGCACGCGGCGGTCGAACGACGGCTCGTTGATATCCGCCGCAACAAGCTTATCAGGCTTGGGGACGAGGTAATTTGGATCGAGATATTCCCGGTAGACCAGGGCCGTTAGACTGCGGGCATTGACTTCGTCGCCGGGGATGATCCCGTCCTCATGGCCAATATTGCGCATGCAATCGCGCCGGTATTGGATGGGCGGCGTGACGTCGTCGTCCGGTTCAACGGGGGAGTAGCCCTGAATGATTTCGATCTTGAGATAGATATCACGGACTGCCATTTATCCCTCCATCGCGGGAAGATATGCGCTCGCGCATAGTTATCTTGGCAGCGAAAATACCTTTATTGCGGTTGGGCCCGCATCCTACATTCAGGGGATGCCGTTACGCGAGTTGGCCCTACGGATCGGCCCAATCCCCGAGGAATAAGAGCGCAAGTGGTAAAAGAGGAATTCGAGTTTTGTGAATTAACCAACCGGCACTTAAGACGTAATCGTCAAAGCGGCGTGATGCTCCAAATATATTCACAGCTCGCCCTGGGTAGCATACCGGGCGGACAGCCACAGCATCAAGGGTGCCAAACGCCTCTCCCGCACCGTTTTCCCTTGTATATCTGCGTCATCTGCACATCGCTCGTCGTGTATATCAGCGGTATAATCTATGGCGAAGGGGGGCGCGCTTGCCATACCATTGGCGCAAGGCGAACGCCGCCGCTAAAGAGCATTGGGTGAAGCCAATCTGGTAAAGAGGGCGGTCGTTCGCGGCCGGGCCCGGTTTTCGCCTTATTTGGAAACCACGGGCATTCTTAGGAGCCGCCCTCACCGGCTCGAAGTGGCGGCCTGGCCGCTCGGTGTGCCAAAATAGCGGAAGAAATCGGATTTCGGGCTGACCACCATGCGCGTATCTCCGCCTTTTAATCCGGCCTCATAGGCCTGCATAGAGCGATAAAAGGCGAAGAAATCGGGGTCTTTGCCAAATCCTTCGGCGAAAATATGGTTCCTTTCGGCGTCGCCCTTGCCCCGGATCTGATCGGCATCGCGCCGCGCGTTTCCAAGTGTCACGACAACATCGCGGTCGGCCTGGGCTTTGATCGTCAGCGACTGCTCCTGGCCTTTGGCGCGAAATTCGTTTGCCTCGCGCGCACGCTCCGCTTGCATGCGCTTAAAAACCTGATCGGAAATCTGCCGGGGCAGGTCGGCGTGGCGAATTCTCACATCGATCGCGGCGATGCCATAATTGCCGCCTTCCGCATTCACTTGATCACGAATCTTGACCATGAGAGCGTTGCGATTTTCACGCACGATGTCGGTCTGCGTCGCCTCTCCGAGCACCCGGCGAACCGCCGAGTTCAGAATATAGCCCAGCTGATTGCTCGCCAGCTCGGGCGAGCGGACGGTCTGGTAAAATTTGAGCGGATCGACGATCCGGTAGCGCAGGAAAGAATCGACCTCGAGCCGGTTATTGTCGGACGCGAGCACTTCCTGCTTCGGCGCCTCAACAACCAGGATGCGGTTATCGAGATAAACGACACTCTCGATGAGCGGGTATTTGAAGTGCAGCCCTGGCGTGGTGACAAGGCCGCGCCCGGCAACGGGCTCGCCGAAACGCAAGACGATTGCTTGTTCGGTCTGCGCGACGGTGAACGCTGCGGAAAGCGCCACAATCAGCACCGCGATGACGACCGCGATCGTAGCAAGTGTGCTCGCGCCCTTCATTTGCGGCCTCCGTCGGCTGCGCCGGGCGTAAGAGCCCCGAGCGGCAAATAGGGAACGACGCCCTGGCTTTGGCCCGCGCTTTGGTCAATTATGATTTTATCCGCGGCGCCGAGCACGCGTTCCATGGTTTCAAGATAAAGCCGCTCGCGCGTCACGTCGGGTGCTTTCTTGTATTGCTCATAGACCTGGTTGAAACGGGATATTTGTCCGGTTGCCTCCGCGACGGTCTGGAGCCGGTAGCCTTCCGCCTCCTGGACGATCGCCGCGGCCTTGCCTCGCGCCTCGGGGACGACCTTGTTGGCATAGGCTTGGGCCTCGTTGCGCATGCGGTCCTGATCCTGCTGGGCCGCAATCACGTCCTTGAAGGCGGCGATGACCTGCTCGGGCGGGTCGACCGATTGCAGCTGCACCTTCAACACCCTTACGCCAGCCTTGTACCAATCCAGAATCCCTTGCATAAGTTCTTGGACGTTCTTTTCAACGGCTGGGCGTTCGGTAGTGAAAATCGGCATGATATCGTGGCGGCCAATGACTTCGCGCATTGCACTCTCGGCGACCGCCTTCACGGTTTCTTGCTGATTGGCGACATTGAAAGCATAATCCTCCGGGTGGACCGGGTCGATCTGCCAAATCACCACGAATTTTACGTCGGCGATGTTGTTATCGCCGGTCAGGATCAGGCTTTCCTCCGGAATGTCGAATTGCATCTGCGCGTTCGGTATCCGCGTATCCTGACGCAAGGAAAAGCCAATGTTGAGCGTATTGCGGTCGGTGACTGCGAGCTTTTGGACACTGCCGATGGGGAAGGGGAAATTATAGCGCAGCCCCGGCGCGGTCTTGCCCGTGTAGCGGCCGAAAATCATGTTGAGACCGACTTCGTTCGGGCCAACCGTGTAGAGGCCAGATGCAAGCCAAACGATTGTGCCGAGAAGCACCAGCGCGAGCACGCCCCGCCCCCTTAGGCCTCCCGGAGAGGGTATCCACTGTCTGAGCTTTTCCTGCGCGCGCTTCAAAAATTCTTCGAATTCGGGCGGCGGCGCACCCGGTTTTTGACCCCATGGCCCCGGGCTTGGTTTCCAGGGGCCGCCATTTCCGCCCTCATTGTTCCACGGCATGGGAGACTCTTTTTTCCAGAGGACCGGGCTAGGCCCGCGAGCGCTCAAGCGCTCAACTTTTGGCCACCATATAGAAGAGTGCAGGTTCGACTACAATGAGGAGCGGCGGCGGACGAACTCCGCAAAGACGAAAGGTGCCTCATCCCCGCCACTTGGCGGCGGGTGCAGCCGCCCCGTTTCAACCCACTCCGCCCAATTGACGGCAGGAAAGCGCACATTTCCCTCAGGCGCAAGATCGACAAGCGTAAGATGCATCCGCCCGGCACGGGCAATCAAGCTCTCGTAAAGGCTTGCTCCGCCCGCAAGGATGATTTCCCCCGCTCCCAATGCTTTGGCCCGCGCTTGGGCAAGATCGAGCGCGGCTTCACAGCAAAAAGCGATATGGATGTGACCGCCCCGGCTGCCGGCGGACGGCGGCTCGTAGCCCCGGTTCCGGGTGATCACGATCGTCTCGCGGCCGGGGAGGGCGCGGCCAATCGTATCCAGGGTTTTGCGTCCCATAAGCACGGGCTTGCCCATGGTGATGGCGCGAAAATGCTTAAGGTCGCTCGGCAAATGCCAGGGAAGGCCGCGCCCGTCGCCGATCACGCCATTTCGAGCGACCGCGGCAATGATCGCGAGCGGTACCGGCGCAGCTGGACCCCCGGGAGCTGACTCAAGCACGGCTTCGGCTTCCTACCCCGAAGGGAGGCCCCGCCCGGCTCACGCCGGTTCGTTGCAGAGCCAAAGCAAGAGGCGGCTGCCAGGTTTTCCGGCCAAATCCCGCGAAAGCTCGGCCAAAGGCGGCATTCAAGGTGGCAGATCGCTCGGTAATGTTTCTCATCATGCGAAAATTTGATGTGCCCAATTCCGGAACCGCCTTCGCGAATCCCAATTCCTGTGGCAGATTTATCAGGTTTGGTGTCCGGAAAGGAGTTATGCATGTCTCGCGAAACTCATTTGGCCGCGCTCGAACAACGCCACGAAGCGCTCGACAAAGAGATTGCAAACGAATTGCTCCACCCCGCGAGGGACGAACTGAAACTGACCGAATTGAAACGCCGGAAATTGCAAATCAAGGATGAGATGGCAAAATTGCAGAGCAGCCACCTGTTTTCTACCCTGAACTAAGCTTTTCTACCGATAGCCGGGTTCGCGTCTCGATGCCGTGGGCAGGGCGGGACCGGCTTTGAACCTTGGAAACTCTGCTCCGGCGCGGCATTTCCAGCGGACTCTGCCTGCGCGGAGCAAAAGAACCAAAACCCTGCCGCTGCTGATATTGCGCGGTCTTGGCGCTTCAATATTTTTCCTGCGGAGCGGCAGCTCCCGCCCCGAAGGAGCACGCCGGCGGCCAGGCGGCAAAGCCGCCATCATGGAGCCGCCACAGTCCTAGCTTTACATGATCCGGAGGCGCCCTAGATAGGGCAAACTGTGGTGCGCCCGGCAAGGCCGCCGCGCTTTTTGGCCCGGCATGGAAACGGACCTCGGGCAACATAGGAGGAGCGATTATGGGCAACCCCTTTGTGCATGTCGAACTCATCACGCCCGACGTTGATAAGGCAAAATCCTTTTACGCGGCTATGTTTGACTGGAAGCTCGAAGATATGCCGATGGGGCCGGGCTTTACTTACACGATGATCCGGGTCGGCGAAGGCACGGGCGGTGGCATGATGGCAACTCCGGAGCCTGGCGTTCCCACGATGTGGGTCCCTTATATGCAAGTCGATGACGTGTCGGCGGCAACCGCCAAGGCGAAATCGCTCGGCGCAAAGGTCTGGAAGGAGGTCACCGAAGTGCCGGGCGCGGGCAGTTTTTCTGTCATTGGCGATCCGGCGGGCGCGACATTCGGATTGTGGCAGAACAAGCGGGCATGAGCAGCGGGGCGGCCGCGGCGTAGCCCGCTGCCTTGGCGTAAGCGCCCGCCTCCATCTCCCGGGCGGCCGGTCAAAATCCGTCCCGCTGCGGGCGCATCCTGACAAGCGGACAGCGGGCTTGGCGTACGGCCGGTCATGCGGCCAGAACTGGAACCATATTCGGAATCTGAAGTAAATGATAACGACCTCCTCGAAGATTCCGAACAGCGTGATGCCGTAAAACAAAAAGACCGCTGCGCCAGCCGCGCCGCTAGGCCCTTCTCTCTATGGGCACATAGTCGCGCCGCGCGGGCCCCGTATAAAGCTGGCGCGGACGCCCGATTTTCTGGCCCGGATCCTCGATCATTTCCTTCCATTGGGCGATCCAGCCCGCAGTGCGCGCCACCGCAAAAAGCGCGGTGAACATCGATACCGGGAAGCCCATCGCCCGGAGCGTGATCCCCGAATAGAAATCGACATTCGGATAGAGCTTCTTCTCGATGAAATATTCGTCGCTGAGGGCAATCTTTTCGAGCCCGATCGCGACCTCGAGGAGCGGGTTGTCCTTGTCTCCAAGCTCGTTCAGCACCTCGTGACAAGTCCGCTGCATAATCTTGGCGCGCGGATCATAATTTTTATAGACCCGGTGGCCAAATCCCATCAGCCGGAACGGATCATTCTTGTCCTTGGCCCTAGCGATAAACTTCGGAATATTTTCCACCGTGCCAATCTCCATCAGCATTTTGAGCGCGGCCTCGTTGGCGCCGCCGTGCGCCGGCCCCCAAAGGCACGCCACCCCCGCCGCGATGCATGCAAAGGGATTTGCGCCGGATGAGCCGGCAAGCCGCACCGTCGAGGTCGACGCGTTCTGCTCGTGGTCGGCATGGAGGATGAAGATCCGGTCAAGCGCCCGGGCGAAAACAGGGTTGATCCTAAATTCCTCGCAGGGCACCGCATAGCACATGCGCAAGAAATTCGACGAATAGTCGAGGTCGTTCTTTGGGTATACGAACGGCTGGCCAATCGAATATTTGTAGGCCATTGCGGCAAGCGTCGGCATTTTGCCAATCAGGCGGAAGGATGCGGTCATCCGCTGGTTGCGGTCGGAAATATCGGTGGAATCGTGGTAAAAGGCCGAGAGAGCGCCGACGCTCGCGACCAGCACGGCCATAGGATGGGAGTCGCGCCGCAGACCGTGAAGGAAGCTAGCCAGCTGCTCATGCACCATGGTGTGGCGCGTTATGCGGTGATCGAAGTCTTTTTTCTGCGCCGCAGACGGCAGCTCGCCGTAAAGCAAAAGATAGCAGGTCTCCAAAAAATCGCCGCGCTCGGCAATCTGCTCGATCGGATAGCCACGATAAAGCAGAACTCCTTTGTCACCGTCGATATAGGTAATTTCCGACTCGCAGCTCGCCGTCGAGGTGTAACCCGGGTCGAATGTGAACATGCCCGCCTGCGCATAAAGCTTGCCGATATCCACAACGGATGGCCCGATGGTGCCGGTCTTGACCGGCAGCTCGATCGTTTTGTCGCCGAAGGTAAAAGAGCCAGTTTTTGCGCTCATTGGGCCTGCTTTCGAGGAATACTTTGCGATGCGCTCGGTAAGCCTCAGGCATCGCGCGGATTTATGATGCGGCGCAAAAACACTAGCTTAGGATGAATTTTCTTTCAAGCGGGACGCGGGTCGAATGAATGTGGCGCATCCCGGCGCGGCGTGCATGCCTAAGGCTTGCCTCCGTCTGCTGAGGCGTCTGAGCACGCGGGGGCGAATTATTTTGCGGGCGGCAGAGCCTCGGCGCCCGGGAACGGTTGCGCCGCCTGCCGCGGCGCGGCCCCTTAGCCTTTGCTGATTGGAGCCGAAGCGGCGGACTTACGGGCGCGCCTTGCCAGGGTGCGCAAGCGCAAGGCATTGAGCTTGATGAAGCCCGCTGCATCGCGATGGTCATAGGCGCCGATGCCCTCCTCGAAAGTGACGAGATCCCGATCGTAAAGCGAATAGGAGCTCGAGCGGCCAACAACCGCGGCCGAGCCTTTAAAGAGCTTTAGGCGCACGCGCCCGCTGACAAACTCCTGGCTGCGGTCGATGAGCGCTTGCAGCATCTCGCGCTCGGACGAAAACCAAAAGCCGTCGTAGATGAGCTCGGCATATTTTGGCATGAGCTCATCCTTGAGATGCGCGGCGCCGCGGTCGAGCGTGATCTGTTCCATGCCGCGATGCGCGCAGTGAAGGATCGTGCCGCCTGGCGTCTCATACATCCCGCGCGATTTCATGCCAACAAAACGGTTCTCGACGAGATCGAGCCGCCCGATGCCGTGTCTGCGCCCGCATTCATTGAGATGCGCAAGCAAGGTTGCGGGCGTCATCGGCTTGCCATCGATCGCCGCCGCGTCGCCGCGTTCGAAATCGATCTCGATGTATTCGGCTTCATCCGGCGCATCCTCCGGGCTAATCGGGCACGAATAAATATATTCGGGCACTTCTTGCGCCGGGTCTTCCAGCACTTTGCCTTCCGAGGAGACATGAAGCAGATTGGCGTCGGTGGAAAACGGCGCTTCGCCGCGCTTATCCTTCGCAATCGGGATCTGGTTTTTCTCGGCAAATGCGATGAGCGCGGAGCGGGAGGTCAAGTCCCATTCCCGCCAAGGCGCGATCACTTTGATGTCAGGCTCGAGCGCATAATAGGAAAGCTCGAAGCGCACTTGATCATTGCCTTTCCCGGTCGCCCCATGGGCCACCGCATCGGCCCCCGCCTTGCGGGCGATTTCGATCTGTTTTTTTGCAATGAGCGGGCGCGCGATGGAAGTGCCAAGGAGATAGAGCCCTTCGTATTGCGCATTGGCGCGGAACATCGGGAAGACATAATCCCGGACAAATTCCTCCCGGAGATCCTCGACAAAAATGTGCTCCCGTTTGATGCCAAGGAGGAGCGCTTTTTGCCGCGCTGGCTCGAGCTCCTCGCCCTGCCCGAGATCGGCGGTGAAGGTCACGACCTCGCAGCCATAGGTGGTCTGCAGCCATTTTAGAATGATCGACGTATCAAGCCCGCCCGAATAGGCGAGAACGACTCTTTTCACCTTCGTCTTTGAATTCATAGGAGACCGGCGCTGGATGAAGCAACGCGGCCGACTATAATGGCAGCGTGGAAAGGCGCAAGCGCGCCGGTTTTTCTCGCCCTTTCATTTCCTGCCCATTGTCAGGAGCTTGCGCCAGGCTTTCGGCGCCGCGTGGGAGCCCTTTATGGCTAACCGGCGCTTAAGCGATTCGCTTCAATCTTCCTGCTGCGCGGCCTTAAAAATGCAGCCAGGCAAAAGAGGATGATCTAGATGAATCGCAAAGGTTTCGCCCCCAAAAAAGCGTTGGCGCTCGCCGCGGCCGGCCTTATCCCTCTCGCCGCGGCGGCTAATTTGGCAGTGCCTGCGACAGCCGCAGATTTTGGGCAGCCTTTACCCGAGCCTCCTCCCGCGTACGATATGGTTGACTTTTCCTCGGGCTGGTATGTGCGCGGCGATATCGCTTATGCGCGAGAGACTTTCCCCGAAATAACCCCAGACTTTGGATTGATACCATCGGTGCGCAACACTTACAGCACGGGCGCCGGAATGGGGTACAAGATCAACGATTGGCTCCGCACCGATCTCATCCTCGACTACCGCTCGCCGGTTCAGTCGGCGGGTATCGGAGCGGTGAGAGGCTGCGAGATTGTGCTGCCCGATGTGGTGACCGGATTACCAACGCCAAGCTCGCAGGTTTGCGCCGGGCACTTCAACACGCAAATTCATCGCTGGGATCTTCTCGCCAATGCCTATATCGATCTCGGTACCTGGCAGGGCGTGACGCCTTATGTAGGCGCGGGCGCGGGCGTCTCCTGGGCGCGTATCTGGCAATCCGTCAATTGGAGCCTGATTAATGGTCTGCCTTGCCAAGCAAGCTGCGGATTTCCGGGATTTGGGGGCACTTTCTTCTTCTCCGATTGGGACCGCAGCCAGTCGGTCATGCAGTACCGCTTCGCCTGGGCTCTGATGGCCGGATTTGCGGTTGCACTCACCGACCATGTGCAACTCGACGCCGGTTATCGCTACCTCAATCTCGGCACCGTCTCCAGCGTTTCGGCGGTCACCGGAGCGGCTGCATCGCGCACCGTCACCGCCAATGAGGTCCGCGCGGGCCTGCGTTACACGATTGATTGAGAGGCGCTTGCAAGCTAAGAGCGGCCATGCTCTCGCGCTGGATTTTTTTGGGAGGCATACCGCAACGACGAGATCGTCCTCCGCTACAGCCCCAAGATTTGCATCCGCATTTGCATCCGCGCGCGGAAGCCTGCGTGCGCGGACTTCCGTCCGTCTTCAATCTTGGGAAAAATCCGTGGATTGACGCCGACGGCGCTCCCGCGCGGGAGATCGCCGCGCAGGTCGAGCGCTGTCTCTCAAGGTCGCTCAGCTTTGAGCTTCTGAAAAAAGCAGATTAGCGCCCGCATCCATGGGCGGGCGCCCCTTGGGCCCAACTCAAGCGCCCGCGGTCAGACGTCAAAAGACCCGTCATCGCCCGAGCCGAAGTCGCCGCCGTTGCCGTAATCGCCGGCATCCTGGCTGTCGTCCTGGTCCTGATCGGCATCCTGCTGGTAATCGGAATATTGCGCGTCATCGGCGGCATCTTGCTGGGCGTCCTGCACGGCATCGGCTTGCGCAAGATTTGGGTCGGGGGTGTCGTAATAGTTGTTGACAATTGTCTCCCCGCCAAAGCCTGGGGCCATTCCGCCATAGCCGGTGCCGATCCCAAGCGGATTGTTATGTCCGGTAAAAAGGCCGCGGATCGAATCGGCAAGGAGCACGCCGCCCGCCACTCCCGCCGCGGTCCCGAGCGCTCCGCTCAGGAAGCCACCCCCGCCGCCTCCGCCGCCGCCCCAAGGTCCCGGCGCTGGACC
>JAFMSB010000114.1 GCA_017353815.1 Methylocapsa sp.
CAAAGATAATATATGCGTAGCAAGACGGGTGCCGTTTTGGCCAACGACCTCGAGCGCAAGCTTCGATTCCTGCAAGGAAATGTTGAGGCCATAGGGTCCGGCGTCGCGTCCCGGCAGCGCAAAACTGTTTTCATCGACGAGGTCGTAGATAGCGATCTGACGCTCGTGCTCCTGGTCTGCCGCGCCCCGGCCGACCGACGCCTCGTCGAGAGTGACTGAAACTAGGCGATTGCGATCGCTTTTGTCTTTCCGGCTCATATTGCCCGGGAATTCAAACGCAACGCCACGGAACGCGCATGGCCCTCCAGTCCTTCGGCACGGCCGAGTGCGATCGCGGCTTCGCCAAGCGCCGCCAATCCGTCCGCGCCGCACTTTAAAATGGATGTCCGTTTCATGAAATCGAGAACGCTAAGGCCGGAGGAGAACCGTGCCGATCGCGCGGTTGGGAGGACGTGGTTGGTGCCGCCAACATAATCGCCGATCGCTTCGGGCGTAAAGGGGCCGATAAAGATGGCGCCTGCGTTACGGATATTTCGTGCAAGCGCCTCGGCATTCGAGGCGATGATCTCGAGATGTTCCGGGGCAATGCGGTTTGCAAGGGCAATGCCTTCTTCGAGGCTTCCGGCAAGGATTATGGCGCCAAAATCGTGCCAGCTCGCAGCGGCTGCGCTGCGGGGGAGCGTTTTGAGCTGCCGCCCGGCCTCCTCTTCTACCGCATCCGCGAGGCCCTCGTCGTTGGTTATCAGCACAGCCTGCGCGGCGGCATCGTGCTCGGCTTGAGCAAGTAGATCGGCCGCAACCCATTCGGGCTTCGCGCTGCCGTCAGCGAGGATCAAAACCTCCGATGGCCCAGCGATCATGTCGATGCCCACGGCGCCAAAAACCCGGCGTTTGGCTGCCGCGACATAGGCGTTGCCGGGACCGGCGATCTTCGCAACCGGCGCAATGGATTGCGTTCCAAAGGCCAGCGCCGCGATCGCTTGCGCGCCTCCAATGCGGTAAATTTCATCAATGCCCGCGAGCTTTGCCGCGGCCAGGACGAGCGGATTAATTTGGCCATTAGGCGCCGGCACGGCCATGACGAGACGGCTTACGCCTGCGACCTTGGCGGGTGCGGCATTCATCAGAACGGAGGAGGGATAGCTCGCGGTCCCGCCGGGGACATAAATCCCGGCGGACTCGATTGGAAGCCAACGCCAGCCAACCTCGATGCCGCAAGGGTCTTTGTAGCGCAGATCCTGCGGAACTTGCCGCTCGTGGAACGCAAGGATGCGGGAATAGGCAAATTCGAGCGCCGCAAGCGCATCTTTCGGGCTGCGCTGCGAAGCTTCGCCGATTTCGCGTTCCGGGACACGCAAACCTTGCTTTTCGATATCCGCCCAATCGAATTTGCGCGAATAGGCATAAAGGGCGGCATCGCCTCTCGCGATGACCTCGGCGATGATTTCCGCGACCGCCAAATCGACATCTTCCGCGGCCTCGCGCTTCATTTTAAGAAGCCCATCGAAGGAAGCCGGGAAATCCGGGTCTTGGGTAGTGAGCCTCAGCGGCATTAGACTGCCCTTTGACTTGCGAGGATGAGGACCAGCCCAATTACCGGGCTGCCGCGCTTTCGGAAAGCCCCAGCGCTGGCTCCTTTATGGACGGCCAGTGCGTCATTGCCGCGCTGAAAGCAAAGCTTCGAAGACGGTAAAATTAGTGTTACGCCAGTGAGCAATGGTGCCACTTACCAGCACGGCCCGGCTTAAGGCTAGCGGGAATGTGCCCCCTAACCTAGCCGTGGCAGATTTTTTGCATAGAATCTGCCTCAAGGCCATCTCAAGCCCGGCCGTGCGTGGCGCGATTTGCCAGAATACGGAGGGCAAACATGGCGCTTTGCCCAGCGGCAGCAACGAATGAAATTGACATTTGCCGTGCGATTATTTTTGTATTCACAGGAGACAGGCAAAGATCCCGCCTTTCCCGGCCTCGCTTGCCTCCTGAGCGGGCATGATAGCTATCGTCTGTTCGCTGATATGATAACAATTGGATCAATTTTTACAGATCCCCCGACGTTGCATTGCATCAAAAATTTTGCTAGCGTTTGGTTAGGTAAACGCTGTGATGGATGAAGATTGCGTCCTTTGGCCCCGGCGCCCAACATTATTACCGAGGGAAATACAGGATGTTTCATGCCAATATATCTCAGCTTGAAAGGCAGCCAAAAAATGTCCCGCTTGCACTTGGCGGAAATAGCAAACGAATATTCGATATCTTAATCTCTGGGGCAATACTTGGCTTATTTGCTCCAATACTTCTCATCGTAGCCGTACTGGTAAAGCTTTCCGATCCGGGCCCCGTAATCTTCCGCCACATGCGGGTTGGTCACGGAGGGCGGCGGTTTCACTGCCTGAAATTCCGCTCGATGGTGTCCAATTCGGATGAAGTCCTAAGGGAATTGCTGGCCCGCGATCCCGGCGCCAGGCAGGAATGGGAGCGCGCGCAGAAGCTTGCCCACGACCCGCGCATCACGCCGATCGGAAAATTCTTGCGGCAGACGAGCCTCGATGAGCTCCCGCAGCTCATCAATGTCATTCGCGGCGAGATGAGTCTCGTCGGCCCGCGGCCGATCATCCCGGGCGAACTAAGTAGATATGGCGATAAACTCGGCCTCTACCTCCATAGCCGGCCGGGCATAACCGGCTTATGGCAGGTGAGCGGGCGCAGCACTTGCGCTTATCAGGCGCGCATCGAAATGGACGCGCATTATGTTCGCAATTGGTCGTTTTCGCGCGATTTCCTGATCTTGCTGCGCACCCTGGCCGTCGTACTCGCCCGCAGGGGAAGCTATTAGCGGCCAAGGCTTGCGAGGCCGTCTTTTATTCTCTGTGCCTCTAGAGCGCTGCGCCGCATTTTTCTTGGCGCCTCCGGGCGATTGCGCCCGGCGGCAGGGCTCGAGCAAGCTCCGGAGAAGCGTAATGCGCGTGGCGATCGTCCACTACTGGCTGGTCTCCATGCGTGGAGGAGAAAATGTCGTCGAGGCCCTCTGCCGGATTTTCCCTGAGGCCGATATCTTCACCCATGTTTATGACCCCGCCAAAATCTCGGGTTCGATCCGCAAACACAAGATCGTTCCAACTTTCATCGATTCCTTGCCCCGGGCCAGACGATACTACAAGAGCTACCTCCCGCTCATGCCTCTCGCGCTCGAACAGATCGACCTGCGCGGCTATGATCTAATCATCAGCAGCGAGTCCGGCCCCGCGAAAGGGATCGTGCCGCCGGCCGGCGCGCTTCATATCTGCTACTGCCACTCGCCGATGCGCTATGTCTGGAACATGTTCCACGATTACCGTGAGAACGCAGGCCTGGCGGCCCGCCTCCTTATGCCGCCGCTCTGTCACTATCTGCGTAATTGGGACGCGGTGGCGGCGATGCGGGTGGATCGTTTCATCGCCAACTCAACCACGGTGGCTGCGCGGATCAGCAAATATTACCGGCGCGACGCGGCGGTGATTCATCCTCCCGTTGCGGTCGAGCGGTTCGAGCCTGTCCCCGAGGCCGAAGTCGAGGACTATTACCTATTTGCGGGCGAGCTCGTTGCCTACAAACGGCCCGAGCTTGCGATCGAAGCTTTCAACGCCCTTGGCCAGCGGCTGGTCGTAATCGGCGGCGGCGAACTTCTGCCGAAAATCCGGAAGCTCGCCGGGCCCAGCATAACCGTTTTGGGGCAGCAGCCCTTCGAGGTCATGCGCCATTATTATTCCCATTGCCGCGCCTTGATCTTCCCCGGAGAAGAGGATTTCGGGATCGTTCCCGTCGAAGTCATGGCAAGCGGCAGGCCGGTCATCGCCTTCGGGCGCGGCGGATTGACAGAGTCAGTCATCGGCGGGCTCACCGGCTTGTTCTTCGAAGAGCAAACCGTCCCTGCCATCGCCAGGGCCGTGAGGAAATTCGAGCGGATGAAGTTTGATCCGGTTGCGATCCGCGCCCATGCCGAAAAATTCCGCACGGAGCGGTTCCTGACCTCGTTTGCCGCCGCCGTGGAAGAGGCGGCAAATGGCGCAGGGGGCAGACCTGAGCTGAGGCATGCAGCTCTATCCGGGCCTGCTGCCAGCCATGGTTAGCCGTTGCGCGGCCTGCAGGCGAAGCAACGTCAAACGAGGCCAGCCGCGATATTGATGGTGAGGGCGAGCACCGCGCTGTTGAAAAAGAAGGCAAGCACTCCGTGCACGGCTGCGGCACGCCGGATTGTGCCCGAAGTAATGGCAACATCGGCGGTCTGGCAGGCAACGCCGATCACATAAGAAAAATAAAGAAAATCGTAATAATCTGGTTCATCCGTGCCTGGAAAAACCAGTCCGCCCCGGCCTGCCCGGGACGTTCCGGGCCGATCTGGCAGTTCGTCGAAATATTCGTGGGCGTAATGAAAACCAAAGATGAGATGGATGAAGAGCCAGGCTGTCACGATCGTCATTGCCGCGAGCCCGATATGGAGCCCCTTGATGGGTCCCGTCAAATCCTTGACCGAAGCGAGCTGGGCGAGGATTGCTGCGAGTGAAGCCATGGCGGCAAGGCTCGTAATGAGCAGGATGAAGGCACGGCCCTCATCGCTCGCGCTGGCCCGGCGCCGGATCGTCGCTGGCGTCGACCGGGCGACCATAATCCCAGCCGAAAAGAAGTAGAGCCATGCGGAGACATTCCATGCAATCAAAAGGCGGGTCGAAAGCCGCAGGCCCTCCGGGAGGAGAATACCGGCCGCCGCACCCGCCGCCGCGGCAATGAACAAGCGCGGATGCGCGCGCAAAACACGCAAAGGGAGCCAGTCCGCCGGGCTGCGCGGCCACGAGAGCCGCATCAGTTTTTCCGCGCCGCGGCGAAAAAGGCCGCCTCTTTCAAGACCGTCGCGTTTGCGCCTTCCGGGAACGATTCGAGCGCGGCAATGGCTTCCTGCGCCAAACGATCGCGCGTCTGCCGTGCAGCCTCGATCCCCAACGCAGCGACGAGCGTCGCCTTATTGCGGCCCGCATCCTTGCCCGCGCGCTTGCCAAGAAGAGCCTCGTCGGCTTCAACATCCAAGATATCATCGGCAATCTGAAAAGCCGCCCCAAGCGCGCGGCCGAAACGCGAGAGCGCGTCTCTTGCCGGGGCCTTTGCGCGGCCGAGAATTGCTCCGGCATCCACGGCAAAACGCAGCAGGGCGCCGGTTTTCATCGCTTGCAGCCTCATCACATCTTCGGGTCCGTGCGGTTGTGGTGCCTCCTCGGCTTCGAGATCGAGGACCTGGCCGCCAATCATGCCCCCAATGCCCGCCGACCGGGCAAGGCCGAAGACAAGGGCAATCCGCGTTTGGGGGTCCGGATCGGTCGCCTCGTCTGCCAAAATGTCGAAGGCATAGGTAAGCAGTGCGTCTCCAACCAGAATCGCGTTGGCTTCGCCGAAAGCCCGGTGAGTGGTTGGCCGTCCGCGGCGAAGATCGTCGTTGTCGAGGGCGGGGAGATCGTCATGGACGAGCGAATAGCAGTGGATCATCTCGATCGCGGCGGCGGCGCGGCAAACGCCCGTTCCAGAGGCGCCGAAGAGTCGTGCCGTCTCGATGGTGAGGAAGGGCCGGAATCTCTTTCCGCCGCCCAGAGCCGCGTAGCGCACGGCTTCGAGAAAACGCGGAGGCCTCAAGGTCTCGCCCGGAAGGGCCGTCGGGGCAAGCAAGCTGTCGAGCATGCGCTCGGCCGACTCTGCCGCTTCCGCACCCCGGGCTCTGAATTCGGCGGAAGGCACGCCATCGGTCATTGTCTCGCCGTCCCTGGCGTTTATGGTTGAGGCCATGGTTGCCCAATCGCGCGCTCCCGGTCAAGGCTTGGCCATGGGGTCACGGAAAAAGCGGAGGGGTTTTCCAGTGACGATCGCGCGGGCAGCATTGGGCATCGGCGCTGTTCTGGCGCTTGCCCTTGCCGCCTTGATCGTGGTCTACCGCTTCGTGCCCCCGGTCTCGACTCTCATGCTTGCCCGGTGGGCCGAGCAGGAGGGAGCGGAGCGTCATTTTGTTCCCCTTGCCCGCATCTCCGAAAATCTGC
>JAFMSB010000416.1 GCA_017353815.1 Methylocapsa sp.
GAGAGAGCAGCCGTCTTGCGGCTTGTAAGGTTTTGGGCCGGAACCTTACCAAAATGTTTCACGTGAAACATTTTTAGAATAATTCTAAATACATCGAGGCATCGAATCTATGCTTTGCGGCCACCGCGGCGCACCCTGCCCTCTACGCCTTCAAACGCGCCTTTGACGAGCTCGCAGTAAAGCAGCCGCTCCGGATCAACAGGCCCGGCAAAAACAAGCCTTCCCGGCGGCACCGGCATAAACCCCAGCTTGCCGTAGTAAGGCATATCGCCGACGAGCAGCACGAGTTTATGGCCCGCCGCACGCGCCGCATTGAGCGAGCATTTTACGAGCTCCTCGCCAATGCCGCTCAAGCGGAACGGAGGGTCCACTGTCAAAGGCCCAAGAAGCAGCGCCGGGCAATCGCCGCACAAAATGGGCGTCATGCGGTTGGCTCCGACAAGCAGCGTGCCGACGCGGGCAACAAAAGACAAATCGTAATCGGGCTCTCGTCCCTCGCGCAGGCGGTAGGCCGAGCGCGCAAAGCGCCCCGGACCAAACGCGCGTTCTTCGAGCTTCTCGATTGCCGCCGAATCGGCCGGAGTCTGCGGACGCAGCGTAAGGGAGAGATCGGCCATGGGCCTTTGCTGATTGGGGGACGACGGCGCCCGCCGCGCCGCGGGAATGGCGGCAATCCTAGCGCGAAGGACGCGGCGCTGTCACCGGTCCGTGGGGGGTCAGTCTTGGGCAAGGAGCAAAGCGCAGATTGGGGGCCAGACGCCGCCTCTGGAAGAGCCTTGCT
The DNA here is from genome assembly GCA_017353815.1 of Methylocapsa sp. Taxonomy (GTDB): domain Bacteria; phylum Pseudomonadota; class Alphaproteobacteria; order Rhizobiales; family Beijerinckiaceae; genus Methylocapsa. The sequence continues at coordinate 782 of JAFMSB010000416.1, forward strand.
GCCATGCCCCGCAAAAAGCCGGCGCCCGCCAGGCATCAAGCAGCACAAAACGAAACCGGCCTTATGATACAGCATGCGGCTGCGTTGCTCCAGGCAGGCAGAAGGGCCGAATGCCTCGCCTGTCTGTGCGAGGCGGATGCCAGAAACGTGTCAAGCCATTTGGCCTGCAATCTTGCAGGACTGGTGGCGCTCGCCCTTGGCGAGAATGAGAGAGCGCTCGAATGGTTCGGCCGCGCCCTGGCGCTTGTCCCCGGGCAGCCGGATGTTTTGGCAAACCGCGGCGTCGCACTCCAGCAGCTCGGCCGCGCGGCCGAGGCGCTTGCTGCATATGGTAAGGCCGTGGAGACGGGCTGCGCGAAACCCGAGGTTTTCTACAATCGCGGCAATCTGTTGCGCGCGGCAGGGCGCCTTGGCGATGCCCTGGCATCTTATGAGGAAGCCTTTTGGCTCAATCCGGCCTATGTGGAAGCGTTGCGCGCGGCCGCTCTCGTTCTGCGCGATCTCGGGCGCCGCGAAAAGGCACTTGAGCTGCTGGATGAGGCGGTGCGCCAGAGGCCCGGATTTGCCGACGCACTCAACGACCGCGGCAATGTGTTACAGGAGCTTGAACGGTTCGAGGAGGCGCTCCTTGCGTACAATGCCGCCCTCGGCGTTGTGCCGCGGCGGGCCGACATTTTGAGCAATCGCGGCTCCACATGGCTCGCGCTCGGGCAATGCCAAAACGCCGGTGACGATTTTCGCGCGGCGCTCCAGATCGATCCGGCTATTGCGGAAGCCTGGTCCAATCTCGGAAATCTTTTGCTGACGCAGCTTAGCCCGGATGCCGCCCTCGAGGCCTATGACAAGGCGCTCGCGCTGCGGCCTTCCTATGCGGAGGCGCTGTGCGGGCGTGCCGTCGCGCTCAAATATCTTTGCCGGTTCGAAGAAGCGCTCGCGGGTTTCGATAAGGCGATCGCGCTGGATGCCGCCTCACCGCATATCAAAAACAATAAGGGCGCCCTGCTGCTTCTTCAAGGGAATTTCGAACAGGGGCTCGACCTTTATGAATTCCGCTGGTCGAATGCCGGGACGGCAAAGGATCTCGCGAAATTCGATGCACCTTTATGGAACGGCGAGGATGTTTCGGGGCGAAGCATCGCCGTA
>JAFMSB010000417.1 GCA_017353815.1 Methylocapsa sp.
GCGCCGGGCGGCAGACTGAGCGAGATCGATGCCGCAGAGGCCCTTGAAACTTTCCGCCGCGATACCAAAAAACTCAAGGACATTTCCTTCCCCTCGATTTCCGCGGCCGGCGCCAATGCCGCAATTCCGCATTATCGCGTCACAATCAAAACCAATGCGCGAATCCGCAAAGGAATTTTCCTCATCGATTCGGGCGGCCAATATGAGGACGGCACGACCGATGTGACACGCACGCTTGCCGTCGGCAAGCCAACGGCTTTGATGCGCGATCGTTTCACGCGGGTCCTCAAAGGCCATATTTCCATCGCCCGCGCGGTTTTTCCCAAAGGCACAACGGGGGCGCAGATCGATGCCTTGGCCCGCGTCGCCCTTTGGCAGGCAGGGGTTGATTTCGACCATGGCACGGGCCATGGCGTTGGCTCTTATCTGTCAGTGCATGAAGGGCCGCAGCGGATCTCCAAGCTCGGCGCCGCGGTGCTGGAACCCGGAATGATACTTTCCAATGAGCCGGGCTATTACCGCGCCGGGCATTGGGGCATACGGATTGAGAATCTGGTTATCGTCGAACCGCGGATCATTGCTGGGCAAGAGCGCGAGATGCTGGGATTTGAGACGCTGACGCTGGCACCGATTGATCTTGCGCTCGTCGAACCAAAACTCCTTGATGACAAGGAAATCGCCTGGCTCAATGCCTATCACGCGCGGGTCCGGCAGAAAATTGCGCCGCTTGTCGACCCCGAAGTGCGGCGGTGGCTGCGCGCGGCAACGAAGCCGCTTTCGCGGCCCACGAAAACGCCCCGTAAGAGCCGCGGGGCTAAAAAAAGGTAATGCCGTCTCCCTATTCTCTTATCTTAACCACCTGCGGCGCGAAGGAAGAGGCCGAGAGGATTGCATCGCGGCTCGTCGAACAACGCCTGGCAGGTTGCGTCCAGATCTTTGCAGTCGACAGCGTCTACCGCTGGGAGGGCGCGGTCGAGCGGGCAAAGGAGTGGATGCTTTTTTGCAAGATCAAGGCCAGCGATTTTGGAGCGGTGGAAGCCGCCATCCGTGAGGCGCATTCCTATGCAACGCCTGAGATAATTGCGATTGAAATCGAAACGGGTGCGAAGGCCTATCTTGCCTGGCTTGAGGCGGCGACGCACCGCGGCTAGCGCCTTGAGAAATCCCCCCAGAGCGTTTAGGCGTGGCGGGACAAGGCCCAAAAGCACTAGGATTGCATGCATGCCGGATCTGAAAAAACTGCAAGCCGAAATTCTTGGCGAAATTGCTTCCGCTCAAGACGAGGCGGCGCTCGAATCCGTCCGCATCGCCGCGCTTGGCAAAAAAGGTTCGATATCGGCGCTGCTCGCAAGCCTTGGCAAGATGGCGCCGGAAGAGCGGAAAGCGCAAGGCGCGGCAATCAATGCCCTCAAGGACGAGGTGATGCAAGCGCTCGCGGCGCGCCGCGCATTCTTGAAGGAGCTGGCGCTTGAGGAGCGCCTGAAGTCCGAGGCGCTCGATGTCACCTTGCCAATTGCGCCGCACGGAATCGAAGCAGGGCGCATTCACCCGGTAAGCCAGGTCATGGACGAGATTGCGGTCATCTTCGCCGGCATGGGATTTGCCATTGCCGAAGGCCCGGACATCGAGAGCGACGATTATAATTTCACCAAGCTCAATTTCCCGCCGGATCATCCGGCGCGCGACATGCACGACACGTTCTTCTTCAATCCGGGGCCGGACGGGAAACGCAAATTGCTGCGCACTCACACAAGCCCGGTGCAGGTGCGCACCATGCTAAAGCAAAAGCCGCCAATCCGGGTGATCTGCCCGGGGCGAGTCTACCGCTGCGATTCCGACCAGACACATACGCCGATGTTTCATCAGGTCGAGGGGCTCGTCATCGACCGCTCCTCCCATCTTGGGCATT
>JAFMSB010000115.1 GCA_017353815.1 Methylocapsa sp.
AGACCGACGGCATCTACGCCGATCCTCTTGAGGAGCCGATAGCCGAAAGCCTGAAAAAAACGACGGGTACCACTCGGCGTGATTTGGCGCATCGATTTCGTAACAAGATGAAGCCACTCGAAATGGCTGTGCGCGATGCCAAATGGCACGATTCAGCTGCGAGCGAGCGCATCACCAAAACAATCCGATCGGGTGAGTTCATTCTGCAGAGTAAACACGCGCTCTAGCGCATCCACATATTTGCAGTGCTTTCGTCTGGACGGGACACTGCGCGATAAAACTACATGCCGCCTTTCCTCTCTTGGCGGAATAGCGCCCGGTCAAATGCACTTGCCAGCAATTCTCCTGTTTATCTCGATCAACCGCGCGTTTGGATATTACTTTTCGGGCTGGTTCTTGCGCGGACCGGACCGTGCGCTGTCTTTGCTTTCAAGCTGCGCCTTCAGGACAAGCAATTTCGCAAAGGGTGAGTTTGGATCGGGCGGCCGCTCGCCCGGGCGCTTGTTTTCCTTGGCCCTGAAACGCCCGCGTTGTCCTCCCGCGCCCACGTTAGTGGCGGCGTGGCCTTCCCTGCCGCCCTCTTTATGCTCGCGCTTGCGATCCGGGAAGTGCCGGTCTTCGCCAGGCACCGAAGCTTGAGAAGGGGCCGCTTGCGCAGGTGCCGCCGGCGTTTTCTCGATCGCACCTCTCCAGGCTGCTTTGCTCGTCGCGCGTTCGCGCTGCCGCGCGCCTGATCCCGCTGTCTCTTTCGCGTCTGCCGCCCCAAAGGGCTGCGCCTTGATTTTGCGGGGATGATGGTGATGGCGGTGCGGCCGCCAGATTTCAATTACGGGCTCGCTATCTTCGGCCGCACCCGGGAGGGTGGCGGTACCATCGGCGCGAGGCGGAACCTGGCTGTCGCCGGGATCCGGGCCTACGCGCTCGCCTAGGCCGTCTGGCGAAGAGCTGTCGCCAGAAGCACTTTGATCCGGGGGGGCCAAGGCTTGATTGTCCTCGGGCTGGGGTAGGACTGGCGCCGCCCCATCGCATGCCGTTTCCACTCCGGTGAGAGGTTCGGGCGGGCCCTGGCTCGCTTCTTTTTGTGGCCGAATTTCTGTGGCACCACCTGGAACCACGGCAGGGGCTCTTGCGGAGACCAGGTCAAAGCCTGCGGCGGCTGAAGCCGGGGCAACCGCTTTGCCCTTGCGCCGCTCAGGCGAGTAGCCGAGCGAGCGAAGAAGTGCGGCAAAACTGTCTCCCGAGCAGCCCGCAAGCGAGGTCATTGCGACGGTGACGGTAAAGCCATTGCCATCGGCGGCGCCGGGCGGTGGATCTCCCGGCGTCACGTCCGGGCGGTAGGCCACGGCCGGCCGGATCAGATCGGCGAGACGCTCCAAAATATCGACTCGCACGGCGCGGGTTTCGCAAACGGTGAAGCCGGCGGCGCGGTACAGATTTTTGGGAATATCCTTGCTCGCGGCAAAGGAAGTGCGGCCGGAGGCGGCGAGATGGAGGACGTCATCAAGCCCATGGACCCCGCCATGCTTGAGCGCGTGGAGCTGCGCAGCGAGCGCGCGCGGAGCAGGCTTCATCAAAATCGGCAGATAGAGATGATGAGCGCCAAAGCGAACGCCCAGATTGCGCAAAGAGGCGCGTCCTTCCTGGCTCAATGATTTGACATCTTCCGAGACGCGAGCGCGCTCCAGTATCCCAAGTGACTCGGCAATATGGAATGCGATGCCTCTAGCAATGCCCTCAAGCCCCTCGCCCTTCTCCAGCTCGAACAGCGGTCCAAGGAGTTTTGCCACATGCTGGGCAAGCCACAAATCGAGCCTGCGCTGCACGATCGCGAGCGACTCGCCAGTTAGCTGCTCATCGGCGAGGATCGACACCCGTGGCCGGAGCACATGCTCTCCCGGGCAAATCTTGGCGGCGGGCTCGCCGAGCCAGCGGATTACGCCATCATTGGCGAGGAGAAAGGCGTCATCGACGGCCTCGCTAAGTCTTGCCGCTCTTCGTTCGATTTCTGTGGCGAGGGCCTTTTGGGCCGCGGCGTTCAAAGTTTTCGCGGCCTCCCCGGCAGCCTCCGGATCGGCAGTAAAACGCAGCCCGATCAGCTTACCTATGTGCTGGCCTTCGACCAGCACATCACCGCTTGGGGTGACGACGGCCTCCAACATGGCGTTCTCCCTCAGCCGGCGCATCAGCACGCTCGTCCTCCGGTCGACGAACCTTTGGGTGAGCCGTTCATGCAAAGCGTCCGATAGCCTGTCCTCTACCTGACGTGTGATGGTCTGCCAATGGCCGGGATCCCGCAACCAGCCCGAGCGGTTGGCAATAAATGTCCATGTGCGCACCTCGGCGATTCGCGAAGAGAGAATATCCAAGCCGCCGTCGGTGCGGTCTTGCGCCGCAACATGGCAGGCGAACCAATCCTCCGGAATGTGGCGTCCCCTCGCGACAAAGCCAAAAACGGCCAGCACAAGTTCGGCATGCGCTGCAGGCGAGAGCTTGCGGTAGTCCGGAATCTGGCAGCACTCCCACAAGCGGGCGATTTCGGCAGGCGACGTCAGATGCCGCGCGGCATTCGCGTCGCGGGCAGCAACATCGAGGACCATTTGATCGATGGCGAGCGGGGCTCTGGTAAGACCCGGCTCTTTCGGCAAGGCATCGAGCGAAGCGGCAAGAGCGGCAAGCGAGGAGAAGTCGAGTTCGCTGTTGCGCCACTGCAATCCCGTTACTTCGTCGAAACGGTGCTCTTCCAACGCTTCGACGAGTGGGGCATCGAACGGCGGGCAGCGCCCGGTCGTGCCAAAAGTCCCGTCGCGGTGATAGCGGCCTGCGCGGCCCGCGATCTGGCCAAATTCGGCGGGAGTGAGAGCGCGATGCTGCCAGCCGTCAAACTTCCGGCCTGCCGCAAAGGCAATGTGATCGACATCGAGATTAAGGCCCATGCCAATCGCGTCGGTCGCCACGATGTAATCGACATCGCCGTTTTGAAACATATCGACTTGGCGGTTGCGCGTCCGCGGCGAAAGCGCGCCGAGAACGACCGCGGTCCCGCCATTGTGGCGTCTAATCCATTCGGCGATCGCATAAACATCCTCGACAGAAAAGGCGACGATGGCGCTGCGCCGGCGCAGGCGGGTCATTTTCTTGGCGCCTGAGTAACTGAGCTTTGAGAGACGGGGGCGGGTCCGTAGCCTGGCGCCCGGCAACAGACTCGATGTCAGCCGGGTCATTGTTGCCGCCCCGATGAGCAGAGTCTCTTCGCGCCCGCGCCAATTCAGCAAGCGATCGGTGAAGATATGGCCGCGATCGAGATCGGCGGCGAGTTGAATTTCGTCAACCGCCACAAACGGCAGATCGAGATTGCGCGGCATCGCCTCGACGGTGGAAACCCAGTAACGCGGCGCCCTTGGCTTGATTTTCTCTTCCCCGGTAATCAGCGCAACGGCGTCCGCCCCGGCCCTTTCGACCGCGCGGTTATAGATTTCGCGCGCGAGCAAGCGCAGCGGCAGGCCGATCATTCCGGCTGGATAACAGAGCATCCGCTCGAGCGCGTAATGCGTCTTTCCAGTGTTGGTGGGCCCCAGCAGGATCGTTACGCTGCGCCCCCGCTCCTTAGCGAACAGCCTGGCAGCCGGGAAAGAAATATTCATTGGACAACCGGCGCGCGCAAATGGCCGCGGCGGCAATTATGGCTACGCCTCTTCCAGCCCTCGCCGCGGCCGCAACCCGCCACTCTTATCCCGCCGCCCCCTTGTGGGCTTATCTTGGAGGTGCCGGGGTTAGCGTTCTGCGGCCGTCGGGGCAGTTTTACCATAATTAGGCCGCTGTGTATCCAAGTGGGAGAATCACTCGCGATCTTTAGGATTGAACGGGGAACGAACGAATCACGCCCGAATCGCTGACGCTGCCGGAGTCGCAGTTTGTTCCCCACAACATCTCGAAATGGCAAAGGAGCACCGCCATAGGTATTGTAAAAACGAGAAATTCCGGGCCGGAACCGTCGCGAATCCGGCGTGCGGCCGGAGTCAACCGCCTAACGAATTTTTTTATCAGACGGAACTTCCGGTTACGCTTAAGCTGTCGAAGTAGCAGTGCAAAATGCGGTCGCGGTATCCTACGAGGTTTTGGTGCTTTTCGGCGGCAGCTCTCAACGGGTCCATTAATGCCGGCGCCATAATCGCCGCGGTAAAGCCGAAGATCGAGGCATCCGCGCCACAAGGCGAATCGCCCATCAAAAACGGCTTTTCTCCGAGAATAGTGGCTATGGCATCGATGTCCGCGCTCGCGAGCCTATCGCGCTCGCCTTGCGTGTGCCGCCCAAGCCCTTGCAGCTGCAATGTTTTCTTTACCCTTGCGCGGATCAATTTTTCGACCGCAAAGCGAAGCGGCATGGGAATTGCCGCAAAGAATTGAGCCGGGCCTTTGGCGAAATTTTCATCATCCAGCCAGCGCTCGGCCATCAAAGCAAAATAAAGATGCTCCTCGCACATTTTTTCGAGCGCCCAAGCTATTGATCTTTGCTCGGCCGTAAGACCCGCGTCGAAATCGAAACGGTATTTTTCCTCTATGTAGAATCGGATGAAGTTCGAATCCGGAATCAATACCCCGCTATCCTCGATGAAAGGGAGCTTCCCCTTTGGCGCCTTGCGCAAACCGCTGCGTTTTTCCGCATAATCGAGACCGGCGAATTTCAGGAGGAGCATCGCCTTCATGACGAATGGGCTTGGGTCGGGGGTGCCGAAATAGGGCCCGAATGTATGAAGGGTGATCATTTCAGCTGCCCAATCCCGCTAGCGAATTCCGCAAGAGTTGACACACTTTTGCGGCCAGAATTCGCTTCAGCCTTTGGCGCGATTTCTTATCGCTCGGCCATTCCGGCCGAGGGGAAAGCGCGCTAATGCGTCTTTGCGGCCCTAACGCCGGATGGCTCGACAATAAATTGGCTGGCCTCAATTTCCGCCTCGCCCGCCATGGTCATGAGCCGGACATGCAAGGGGACGACGACATGCGCCCGCGGCACCGGTGCCAGCCATGCCTCGATATCCTTGTTCTCGGCCATAAATTTTGTGGATTTCGAGTCCCGGGAATGGCCCGCGATCGGGGTGTAACGCGCCGCGCACACCGAAACGGGGCCTGAATATCCCTCGATTGCGACCTCTTTCTGCCCGGCATAATGGAGCGTGATATTGAAACGGACATACCCATCGTAAACCCTTATCGTCCGGTCGCAGGCCGCGGGACCAACGAGAGGCTCGCCTTCCGGCACGGACATGATGAGGGCGCTTGTGGGATCGACAATGTTGCGTTTATGCGCCTCGCTAACCGGGACCCTGTCCGGCTTTTCCTCAAACGGAGGGAAAATCTCGACGGATTTGACATTACCCGCATCGAGCGACATCCGGACCGTGCGGACGCCTTGCGAATTGGCGGAAGTCGTCGAATAGCTCGACGGCGCGAGCCTGTCTTTTTGCACCGAGCCGGAAGAGGATAACGCGAGCTTAACATCGGAAATCATCGCCGCCACGCCCGTAAGCTTGGCATTGACGTTGATTTTGTAAGCGCCGCTACTCAGATTGCCCGCTGCCGCGACCTCGCCAATGCGGAAGCCGATCAGGCTTACCGTATAGCGCGCCCTGAATTCGTCGGCCGACGCAACCGCCGCGCCTTTGCCGGAAGCCGCGGCCAAGGCTATGGCAAGCGCAGCCAGAAAAACCGATTTCCATGTAATACGAGGCATTCCGGCAACCTGACGAAACCGAAAGGATTAGTCTAATTCGAAATTAGGGCCGATTCGAGTGACGGCATCTTATCAGGATTGCGGCCGGACGCCATTGCCGCTGCCATTCGGCAACCGGGCGGACTTTGTCCGAACGTGAGCTATTGCCCTCCGGGCGTGAGCCGGTATTCTAACCTCGGCGGAAAGAGGGGGCGCGGAAATGCATTGGAAGCGAGAGTGGCGTTTTCGAGCAGCGATCGGCATCGGGTGGGCGGTGGGATGCTGCATTACTC
>JAFMSB010000116.1 GCA_017353815.1 Methylocapsa sp.
CAGCCGCGACCTGGAATCCGTTTTAGCGCAGGTTTCACCCAAGAAGCGGCCGCCGCTTGCGCCGGCACGGCACAGGCCGCCTGAAACATGCAAAGACCTCGACGTGCCGCGAATGCCGGAATTGGTCGATCGGCTCGACGCGCGCGAGCTCATAACCTGCGGCACAAAGAATGGCTGCGTCGCGCGCAAAAGTTTTGGGGTTGCAGGAGACCGCTGCAATGAGCGGCACCGGGGACGCGGCAAGCGCGCGGGCTTGATTTTCAGCCCCGGCTCGCGGCGGATCGAAGACCGCGGCATCAAATATTTCGAGCTCTTTTGGGCTGAGCGGCTGGCGGAAGAGATCGCGCCGCCGGACTGCGGCCGGCCGCAAATGCGCCGCATGTGCGCCCTTCGCCAGCGCCGCTAAAGCCGTTTCATCCAGGTCGAACGCATCGACAGCGGCAAATTCCGCGAGCCGGAGAGCAAATGTCCCGATCCCGGAAAAGAGATCGGCGATATGCTTTGCCCCGGCAAGCGCGGCGCAAACGCGTGCCGCGAGCGCTTCCTCTCCCGCCTTTGTGGCCTGCAAAAAAGCTCGTGGCGGAAGAATCACCGTGGCCTTGCCAATGGCAAGAAGCGGCGCGCGTTGCGCAATCAGGACTTCGCCATGATTCGATAGCCGGGCAAGGCCGAATTCGAAGGCGATGCGCACAAGCTCCTGCGCTTGCTTTTGGTTGAAAGGCCCATGGCCCCGGATATCGGCGTCAAGGCCTGATTGCGTGCCGGTCATAAGAATGTCCAGCGGTTTTTGTGAGGGAGCAAGGGCTGTGGCGATGGCGCGCGCAACCGGCAGCGCCTTTTCAAGCGAGGGAGCAAGCAGGGGACAGGCATCAATTTCGACGATTGTATGCGCGCGTGCCTCCATGAAACCTGTGGAGGGATGGCCCCCCGGGTAGCGGACATGGAACGCCGCCCGTCTGCGCCCCTCGCCATGGGCATCTGCAAGAGCCATGATTTCGGCACTGAGGCCCGCATGGCACAGGGCCGAGGCAACGAGATCGCGCTTCCACTGCGCATAGGCAGGCGCGGCCAGCGTCTGCACCGCGCATCCTCCGCAGCCGCCAAAATACGGGCAGCGGGCTGCAATACGATCGGGGCTTGCCGCTATGATAGCGGCCAATTTTCCGCGCGACCCGTCGATTTCCGCAAGAATGGCCTCGCCGGGTAAGGCGTAAGGAATAAAGACCAAGCCCTCGGGCGTTCGTGCAATCCCTTCGCCGCGCTCGCCAAGCCGGTCAATGATGAGCGCCGCTTTGGTGGCGCTCATGTGCTTTTGGCCTGGTCAGGTTGCATATGGGCCTGCAAGTGGAGACGGTGCCGCTCGCATGACTTTGTTCTCTTGCGGGCGCATCAGGCGAGATGACCTTCCGCTGATTTCGTGGCCACCGGATCAAGCGGCTTGGCGTTCTGCTTGTTCGGGGGTGATATACCCGATGACGGAATGGGGCCGCTGACGATTGTAATATCCTTCGATGCAGGCAAACAAGCCGTGCCGGGCAGTGTCCGGGGTTGGATAACGAGTTTCATGCACGAGCCCGGTTTTAATCGTGCCAAAGCAGCTTTCAATCGGCGCATTGTCCCAAAAATTTCCTTTCCGGCTCAGTGATTGGATCATCCTGGCGGCATCGAGGACCTTGCGGTAGCCGGCGGCCGCATATTGGCTGCCGCGACCGGAGTGATGGATGAGGCCGGGCGGCGGTGAGAACAGGCCGGTACGCTTCTGCTAATGACGCAGGTTTCGCCTGATAGCGCTTCGCAGGAGCTCACTTCCGCCCCTGGCGTTCCGGAAGTGCAGGGATGCCCGGCTTGAGTCCGCGACGCGCCACATAACGGACATCGGCGAGCCAGCTCTGCTAATGAGGTCACGGCCTAACACTGCTTTGGCAGAACTACTTCTCTTGAATCCTGACGCACATTCGGCAATGGGGACATCGTTGGTAGATTTGCGTTCGCAAGAGCGTCTTGATAACGGCTCGCCGGACCGCTGGGAGAGTTGGTTGCGGCGGCCCACGGTCGATTCTTTTTTTCCTGAATGTTTTGTGCGTGTGCAGCCCGATGCTAATTTTGGTGGCGGCGATCTTCGACGCCTTCTCATCGATCTCGAGTTGGTTAAATTGGACGCCTTCGCCGCGGCGGAAATGGCGCCGCACCTCTTTGCCCCGAGCGTGAAAATGCCTGTGTACATGATCCGAGTGCTCAAGGACGAGTGGATGCGGCATCCCGAAGATACGCAAAAGACTTTCGATCTGCTGGGAAGCAAAGAAACGGAATTGTTCTGGATCGAAGGCGCGACGAAGCGCTTTAGGGACGGCTATAACTATTTCGGCAGGGATCCTGAAAACGTGATTGCCATCCTCGACCGGCATATGAAGTGAGCATTTGCGCGTAGGAGGCGCCGCCGTGGCGAGCTCTCATTGTGCCTCCGCCGCCGGGCCGAGCGCCCGGCCGGGATCCTATGGCTCGCGAACTAGGATTGAGACTGCTACAATCCTGCTGTACGGAAACGAATAGGATTCATGCGGATCTTACAGCGCGGACGCCTTCGGGCCCTGAGCAAATCCATAGGAGCTGCAGTTGCGTTTTCGCCCCAATCGTACCGGAAGGCCCGATGCTCTTACCATTGGGGCCGGAGACTTGTCCGCCGCCGCGCGAAAAAGTTTTGACTGGCCGAACGAAAATGTTTCATGTGAAAAGTTTTAGAATTATTCTAAAACTATCCGGCGGCCGGTGCGCGGATGCCTTTTGAGGTTGCGGAGGCAGGGCGCCGCTAATGGTGGATGGAAAATCGAATGGCCTATGATCTCATCGTTATTGGAACGGGGCCCGGCGGCTATATCTGCGCGATCCGCGCGGCGCAGCTCGGCCTCAAGGTTGCCGTTGTCGAGAAGCGCAAGACGCATGGCGGCACCTGCCTCAATATCGGCTGCATTCCTTCAAAGGCGCTGCTTCATGCCTCGGAAAAATTTGCCGAGGCCGCGCATGGGCTCGCGGGCTTCGGGGTCTTAACGGGGCCCCCAAAGCTCGATCTCGCCGCAATGATGAAACATAAGGACGAGACCGTCGCCGCCAATGTCAACGGCGTTGGCTTTCTGCTCAAGAAAAACAAGATCGACGCTTTTCGAGGTCATGGGAGGATCGCGGCTCCGGGGGTGGTCGAAGTAACGGCCGAAGACGGTTCGAGCCAAAGACTCGAGAGCAAAAATATCGTCATCGCGACCGGTTCGGAGGCCGCGGCGCTGCCGGACATCGCGAACGACGAGAGAATTATCGTCTCCTCGACCGGCGCCCTGTCGTTCGAAAAGGTGCCCAAAAAGCTTTTGGTGATCGGCGCGGGCATCATCGGCGTTGAACTCGGCTCGGTCTGGGCAAGGCTCGGCGCCGAGGTGACCGCGGTCGAATTTTTGGACCGGATTCTGCCCGGCGCCGATGGCGAGATCGCCACGCAATTCCAACGCATCCTGGAAAAGCAAGGTGTTGTTTTCCGCCTCGGCCATAAGGTAACGGGAATCGAGAAGACGCCCTCCGGCCTCGGCGTCTCCATCATGCCTTCGGCAGGCGGGGAAACCTCGGTGCTTGCGGCAGATGCGGTTCTCGTCGCCGTGGGCAGGCGGCCTTTCACGGAAGGGCTCGGCCTAAAAGAACTCGGCATTGCAATGGAAGGCGGCCGGGTCGTAATCGGGAAGAATTTTGCCACCAATATCGCGGGCATTTATGCGATTGGCGATGCGGTGCGCGGCCCCATGCTTGCCCATAAGGCCGAGGACGAGGGCATTGCCGTTGCCGAGATTCTTGCGGGCCAGCACGGGCAGGTGAATTACGATGTGATCCCCTCTGTCGTCTATACGATGCCCGAAGTTGCCTGGGTTGGCGCAACCGAAGAAGAGCTGCAAGCGGGGGGCGTTGCTTACAAGAAAGGAAGATTTCCTTTCTCGGCCAATGGGCGCGCGCGGGCGATGCGCCGCACCGAGGGTTTTGTGAAAATCCTTGCCGATGCGGCAACCGACGAGGTTCTTGGCGTTCATATTTTGGGGGCGGATGCGGGCGAGCAGATTGCCGAGTCCTGTGTGCTCATGGAGTTTGGCGGCTCGGCGGAGGATCTCGCCCGCATCTGCCACGCCCATCCGACGCTTTCGGAAGCCGTGCGCGAGGCGGCGCTTGCCGTTGACAAGCGCGCTATTCACATGTGAGCGGCTTTGTTTCTCCCGCAAAAAGAACGGGTACCGGCTCTGCGGGCGCAAGATTACCAGTTGGCAGATATGGATCCACAGGACTCGCCGGTAAAGCGCTGTATCGATCTTGCCGGAGCGGCTGCGGGGCTTGTCATCCTTGCGCCTTTGCTGCTCGTGATTGCCGTACTGGTAAAGCTCGATTCTTCGGGGCCCGTCTTTTACCGCGGCGAGCGGCTTGGCCGCAATGGGCGGCCATTCCGGATCTACAAATTCCGCTCGATGGTAAGCGACGCGGCGGATCAGCCCGAGCGGGTGGCGAAGTTCGACGATCCACGCATCACAAGGCTTGGCGCGTTCTTGCGCGCGAGCAAATTGGACGAGCTCCCGCAGCTCACCAATGTCCTGCGCGGCGAAATGAGTCTCGTGGGACCGCGGCCGGAGAGCCTCAAATATCTGCCCTATTATTCGGGCGATCAGCTCCGCGTTCTCGAAGCCAGGCCAGGCATTACAGGCGTGAGCCAATTGGAATTCAAGAATGAGTGCGCTTTGCTGCGCGGCCAGGATTTCGAGCACGTCTATGTCGAGGAAATATTGCCGCGCAAATTAGCTCTCGACATATGGTACATCGGCCATTGGTCGTTGCGGCTGGATTTCCAATGTCTTATAGGTACTGCATTGCCATTTCTTTTAAATATTTTTAATCGAAGCCGCCAGAGGGCGCATGATCGATGATGTGAATTTTGCCGGGCTGCCGGCGGGCAAAGCAAGAACGCGCGGGCCATTCGCGATCCACGAAATCCTTTCCGGCGGCTCACCCGCGAGGCGGTTCGCGCGCCGCGGCATCGGGCTTTCCGTTGCGACCGCCGCGGGCCAGCTCTCCTATATCCTCGTCCTGCCGATTTTGTCGCGCATGTTTCCGCCCTCCGATTTCGGCGATTTCATTATTTATCTTTCGATCGTGAACATCTCCGCCCCCCTTGCCGGGCTCCGTTTCGAATCCGCCTTATACAGCGCGCCGGACAAAGCGCGCGCGCGAACAATCTTCCGCCTTTCGCTCTCAACGATTGCCTTTATGTCCGCAATGGCAGGCGGCATAATTTTCCTTACCGCAGATTTCCTGCCAAGCGATGCTTCGCATGCGTTGCGCCCGCTCCGCCTTCTCCTGCCCCTTGGGATATTCATGGCGGGACTTTGGGACCTCGCATCCGCCTGGGCGATCCGGCGCGATGCGATGAGGACGCTCGCCATTGCGCGATTTGCCCAGCCTTTTGTGTTGGCGCTGCTCCAGATTGCGTTTGGCTTGCTCGCCTTGCCCGCGGCCTCCCTTGTTGTCGCGCATATCGGCAGCTATGCGGCTTATGCCCTCATTATATTTCTTCGCACCATGACCCGTGAGGATGTGGCCGGTATCGCCGCCACGACACTGCGGCAAATCGCCGGGGCAGCAAGGCAAGAAATCAAGTTTCTCTTCTACACGACGCCCGCCTTTATCATCACCTTGCTTATCAGCAACCTTCCGCCGCTGTTCATGGGATCACTGTTTGGAGCCGAAATCGCAGGCAATTACGGCATTGCCTATCGTGTAATATACGGGCCTCTCACGGTGATCAGCTATCCCTTAAGCAACATTTTTACTGCCGAGGCCAGCGCATCCCATGATCCTGCCGCCGTGCAGACTGCCGCGCGGTTCATGTTTGCCGTCAGCCTGGTGCTTGTTGCGGCGCCGGCGGCCGTCTTTGGGCTTGCCGCGCCGCAGCTCGCCCCAATTGCGCTTGGTGCAAGATGG
>JAFMSB010000010.1:0-12874 GCA_017353815.1 Methylocapsa sp.
AGATATTCATGCGCGCGCGACTGGATCTCGGCGGCCGTCTCCGCATCAAAACCCTCAATCGCGGCAAGTTCGGATGGCTCCACAAAGGCAAGTTCTTCGACGGATCTAAAACCCTCCGAGGCGAGCAATTGGCCGACGACTTCGTCGACATTCAGCGCACTCATGAACGTGTTTGTGCGCTCCGAGAACTCCTTCTGCCGCCGCTCCGACTCCTCGGCCTCTGTCAAGATATCGATATCCCATCCCGTTAGCTGAGAGGCAAGCCGCACGTTCTGTCCCCGCCGCCCGATTGCCAAAGAAAGCTGATCGTCCGGGACGACGACCTCGATCCGGGTCGAGTCTTCGTCGAGCACGACCTTGACGACCTCGGCGGGCTGCAACGCATTGACAATGAATGTTGCGGCGTCTGCGGACCAGGGGATGATGTCAATCTTCTCCCCCTGCAATTCGCCGACAACGGCTTGGACACGCGATCCGCGCATACCGACGCAGGCACCAACCGGGTCAATGGAGCTGTCGCGCGAGAGCACCGCGATTTTTGCCCGCGACCCCGGATCGCGAGCGACCGATTTCACCTCGATAACGCCGTCGTAGATTTCGGGCACCTCCTGGCGGAACAGCTTCGCCATAAACTGGGGATGCGTCCGCGATAAAAATATTTGTGGCCCCCGCTGCTCGCGGCGGACATCGTAAACATAAGCGCGGACGCGGTCGCCCGGCCGGAACACCTCGCGCGGGATGAGCTCGTCGCGGCGGATTGTCGCTTCGCCGCGGCCGAGATCAATGATGACGTTGCCATATTCGACCCGCTTCACAAGCCCGTTCACGATGTCGCCGATGCGGTCCTTGTATTCCTCGTATTGCCTGTCCCGCTCGGCCTCGCGGACCTTCTGCACAATCACCTGTTTCGCCGACTGCGCGGCGATTCGTCCGAAATCGAAGGGCGGCAAAGGTTCTGCAATCCAATCCCCAACCCGCGCGCCCGGGTTTTTCTTAACCGCCTCCGTCAAGGTGATCTGCGTCGAATCGTTGTCGATCTCATCGACAACGAGCAGGAGACGGGAAAAGCGGATCTCGCCAGTTTTGGGGTTGATTTCGGCGCGCACCTCGGTTTCCTGGCCGTAGCGGGCCCGTGCTGCCTTCTGGATGGCGTCCTCCATCGCTGCAAGCACAATCTGCCGGTCAATCGACTTTTCGCGCGCGACGGAGTCGGCGATCTGCAACAGCTCCAGCCTATTTGCGCTTACGGCCATTTTTATCTCCTGTTGTGTGCGAGCATCGCGTGGCTCGTGCCGCCGGTGCGGCACGTTCCGGCTGGCTCTGCGAGAGCCCGGAGCCGCTTGTGGCGAAAGGAACGGGCTTTGATCCAGAAGCAGCGCGCGCGATCCGCCCGCACCGCAACGGCGATGCTGCTCTTGCTTCGGGCGCACCAGCTGCGGACTCCTCTTCCCCGCGGGCATGGCCGGAACGAGGCATTTTGCCTGCCTGCAAAGACTGGCGCAGCAAGGTTTCGCTTAAGGTCAGCCTTGCTTCGGCGATTTCGCGCAGCGGCAAGCTTGCGCCTGGATGTTCGCCCGCCTTGGCGTCGCTGCGCTCAAGGACGAGCCGCAGATCGTCCCCTTCTCCTTCGATGGCAATCACCTGGCCGCGAAAGCGCCTCCTGCCGCCGGCAAGGGAATTCATTTCAATACGCGCTTCGCGTCCAATAGCTTGACAAAAATCCGAAACCCGGACAAGCGGCCGGTCGATGCCGGGAGACGAGATCTCGAGCCGGTAGGGGCTTGTTATCAGCCCCTCCGCGTCGAGGGTCGGCGACAGCGCCTCGCTTGCAATCTCGCAGTCGCCGATTGTCATGCAGCCATCCGGCCGCTCCGCCATAACCTGCACCGTCATCCCGGCAAGCGCCGAAAGCTTGACCCGGACCAGCCGGTAGCCGAGATGTGCAAGAACCGGCTCGGCAAGATGTGCGACGCGCGCGGCTAGCCCCTTCTCCTCGATGAGGCGGGGCTCATTGAGCGCGCCTTGCACCTGCCGTATCGTGGCCATTACCGCCGATCCAAATTTGCGGCATTCCCCCGCCCCGGCCTCGCCCAATCGAATTCAGACCCCGCGAAACGTAGCACTTTACGGGGGACAATAAAAAAGAGCGGGTCCCGGAGGGCCCACTCTCAAGCGATCGTCTCGATCGAACAACCGTCAGAGAAGCAAATACCGGACAACCATATAGGCCAGCCGCTGGCCGTACGCAACTCCGGGATGAAATAAATTAATCGTCGGCCCCAACCCGCAGGCAAAGATTTCATCCTTTTGTCCCGCGCGCCGTATCCGCCGAGCTTTGGCCAGGCAATATGCATTTTGCCTTATCCGCTGTACAATCGCACTGATTCATGTCCAAACCTGCGTTGATGAAGATCGATGGCGGGTAAGCAGCGGCAAATTCGCCTGCACGATCCGAGTCCTTGTCGCGTTGGCGAAAGACCTGCCCTGCTGGAAAACGGAACTTGTTATCCATCCCGCCTCCAGCCTAAGAAGACCGGCGCCGGGAGTCCGCTTGTGTCTGTTCGTCTGCCGAAACCTTTTGTCCTATTGCTGGCCGCCGCGACCGCGGCTTTGCTTGCGTCCTGCGGCCGCCGCGGCCCGCTCGAGCCTCCTCCGGGTGCTGCAGCCGCCTGCGCGCCTGTGACCGGCACGCCACCAGCCAGCCAAGGAAGCGCAAGTCCCGCCCGGCCTCTGGGTCAAACCGCGGAGACTTATGCCTACGAGCCCGCGCCCGCAGCTCCGCCGTGCGCACCAGCGGCGGCTAGACGGCCGTTCTTCCTCGATCCTTTGCTGTGATGGTTTGATGCACCATTTCGCCCTTAAAAACGGCGTCATGCATGCCGAGGACGTCGACCTTTGCAGGCTTGCAAAAGAAATTGGCACGCCGTTTTACTGCTATTCGGCAGCCACCCTCACGCGCCACTATGAAGTGTTTGATCAGGCTTTCTCCGGCCTGCCGCACGTCGTTTGCTACGCGGTAAAAGCCAATTCCAATCAGGCCGTGCTCAAAACACTCGCCCGGCTCGGAGCGGGGATGGATGTCGTCTCGGGAGGCGAGCTCAGGCGCGCGCTCGCCGCCGGCGTTGCGCCGGAAAAAATTACTTTTTCGGGAGTGGGCAAGACTGGGGACGAGATGGCTTTCGCGCTTGGTCTCGGAATTCTCGCTTTCAATGTCGAGTCCGAGCCCGAGCTCGAAGCCCTGTCCCGGATTGCGCAAGACCAGAAACGGACCGCATCCGTTGCGCTGCGCATCAATCCCGATATCGACCCAAAGACCCATGCAAAGATTTCAACCGGCAAGGCGGAAAATAAATTCGGAATACCGGTTGAGCGCGCGCAGGAAGTCTATGCTCGCGCGGCAACTCTTCCCGGCGTTGCGGTGCGGGGCGCCGATATTCACATCGGCTCCCAGATCACCGATCTCGCGCCTTTCGATGCGGCCTTTTCCCTCATCGCCGGTTTTGTTCGCAAGCTTACCGCCGAAGGCCATCGTGTCGAGCATATCGATCTCGGGGGAGGGCTTGGGATTCCTTACACGCATTGGGAAGACCCCGAGAGTTATCACCCCGAGCGTTATGCCAAGATCGTGCGGGACCGGCTTGGCCCTCTCGGCTGCCGACTGATCTTCGAGCCGGGCCGGCTGATCGCGGGCAATGCCGGTATTCTCGTGACGAGGGTCATATATGTGAAGCGGGGGCTGTCCAAGACCTTTATCATCGTCGATGCGGCGATGAATGATCTCGTCCGGCCAACGCTTTACAGTGCGCATCACGAAATCTTGCCTCTAAACCCGAGGAAAGAGGGCCGCACGATCGTTGCGGATGTCGCCGGCCCGGTCTGCGAGACAGGGGATTATTTTGCGCTTTCCCGCAAGATTGCCGAGCCTATGCCGGGCGATCTCCTTGCGATCATGTCGGCCGGAGCCTATGGCGCGGTGCAGGCTGGGACCTACAACACGCGGCTCCTGGTGCCGGAGGTGCTTGTCAACGGCGCCAACTGCGCGGTGATCCGGCCGCGCGGGACATACGAGGAATTGATTGGCCTGGACAAAATTCCGGCGTGGTTAACCTAAATATTTTGCAGCCACTCCTCGCTCCCGCGCATTGCCCTGGCGCCGAATTGCTTTCATGCTAGCTTCTTGCTGGGTCAAACCCGGATCGAGCTTGCCCTTGGGAGGGATTTTTGAAACGGAAGCATGACCAGGTGCTGCACCCACAGGGTGCGCCAGCCGGCGCCATGGCGCTGGATCCTGGCCTTAAGCGGCTCGTGCTCAAGGCGCGCGCGATCCTTCTGTTTGAACGCGCATGGCAAGCGCTTCTGCCGCCGTCTATCGTGGCAGGCGCATTTGTCAGCCTCTCCTGGGCGGGAGTCTGGCTCGCCGCGCCGCACTGGTTGCGCGAGCTTGGGGTCGTTGCAGGGGCAATTTGCCTTGCTGCTTCCCTGCTGCCCCTGCGCCGGTTTCGCTGGCCTTCATGTAAGGAAGCGCTCGAGCGGATTGATCAAGCTTCGGGCCTTGCGTTTTGGCCTGCAACGGTGCTGGCCGACCGGCTCGGCAATGGAGGGAACGATCCGATGACACTGGCGCTCTGGCGGCTGCACCTGCGCCGCGCCGCGAGAGCCATCCCGCTGTTGTGCACGGGAAAGCCGTCGCCGCGGACGGCGGAAGCCGACCCCTATGCAGCGCGCGCATTTGTCCTGATCGCTCTCATTGCGACAGGCTTTGTCGCCGGCCCGCAGAAATACACGCGTCTCGCCGCGGCTTTCGATTGGCAATTGGGTTCGCTGCGCGGAACGGATGCCCGCGTTGATGCCTGGATTGATCCCCCTGCCTACACGGGCAGGATGCCGTCCGTGCTCAATCTTGCTAAGAGTCAAGGCTTTTTCGCCGCGGAAAGCCCCGAGCTCATCCAAGCGCCCATAGGCTCAACCGTCGTCATTCATGCTTCCGGTGGCACGCTCGATCTTTCGGTCAACGGCGCTCTTGCCGAGGCCAAAAAAGAAAACGTCCCCGGTGCTCAAGCAGCGCCGCACGAGAGCAAAGGCGAAACGCGCCTTCTTCTTGGGGGCGATGCAAAATTAAAGCTTGGCATATTGGGGCATCATCTGGGAACGTTCGACATTCGTGCCATACCCGATGACGTGCCATCCATTGCCTTGATTGGTGAACCGAAATTCAATTTGCGTGGAACCTTCGAGCTCAAATACAGCATTGCCGATGACTATGGGGCGGTGAGCGCCGAGGCGCGATTTGCTAATCCCGTTCTGCCCGGCGGCCGTCCCGCTAAGCGTTCCCTCGCCGATCCGCCGCGCGTGCCTCTCATGCTGCCGCCGCCGCCGAACACCGGTGGAGAGGCAAAGACGGCCATCGACCTAACGGATCATCCCTGGGCTGGCGCGCGAGTCCAAATGAAGCTTGCGGCGCGCGACGATGCGGGCAATGAGGGCACAAGCACGAGCACCATGATCGTTCTGCCGCAAAAGCCCTTGCAGAAGCCGCTTGCGCGAGCGCTCGCCGAGCAGCGCCGCGCCCTTATCCTTGACCCCGATGACAAAGCGCGAGTTGCCAATGCGCTCGATGCCTTGATGATTGCGCCCGGCACATTCGGCACGAGCGCTGGCGTCTATCTCGGCTTGCGCGTGGCGCAGGACCGGCTCACTGCGGCACACACGGATGACGACTTAAGGGAGACCGCCGATTTGCTTTGGCAGATGGCATTGCGCATCGAGAACGGCGATCTTTCGCAGGCCGAGCGGGATCTGCGCGCCGCCGGGCAAGAATTGCGCGAGGCCATGCAACGGGGCGCATCTGCCGAAGAGATTCGCGAGCTGGCGGAAAATTTGCGCGCCGCCATGGACAAATTTCTCCGGGAGCTCGCGGCTCAACAGGAGAACGACCTAAAGCGCCAAGATGAATCGGCCCGTGGCGGCAACAGCCGCATTGTCCGCCCCAAGGATCTGCAAAAAATGCTCGACGATTTGCAAGCAATGCTGCGGTCGGGCGACACGGCAAACGCGCAAAGAATGCTGGAACAATTGCAGAATGTTCTCGAAAATCTGCGTTTGGCGCGGCCGCGCAAGCCCAATCCAATGGCGCGCGAAGTGGGCCGGGCGCTCGATGAGCTTTCGCATCTGAGCCAGGACCAGCAAGATTTGCGCGACGAGACCTATCAGAGTGGAGCCGGGCAGCGCCAGCAGCTGCGGCGGGGGCAGCAGCGCGACTTTGGCGAGCTGCCGCCGGGGCTGACATTCGGGGATATTTTCGGCCAGCAGCCAGGCGAGAGCTTTGGCGGCGATGGCGGCCTTAGCAGGAATGACGAAAGCACGCCTGGGACGAAATCTGGCCCAAAACCGGATAATGCCGGGGATCTCGCAAACCGCCAGAAGGCACTTCGCGGCCGCCTCGAAAATCTGCAAAAGCACCTTAGTGAGGCAGGGGCCGCCGCAGGAAATCTCGATGGCGCAAAAGGCGCGATGACGGATGCCGAAGGCGCGCTGCGTGACGGCCCCGGCGGCAATAATGGTGCCGCCGTGGACGCACAGGGCCGCGCGGTCGAGGCGCTGCGGGAAGGCGCGCAAAAGCTCGCCGAGAGCATGCAAGGCGAGGGTGAAGGCACTGGCGGTGGCGGGGAAGGCGAAGGCCAGGGCTCTGGCTTCTTTGGGCCATCTGCCGATACCGATCCGCTTGGCCGCCCTAACGGGCGCGACAACGGATTTGCGCGCTATGACCCGATGGGGGCGCCCGCTGCCCAGCGCGCAAGGCGCGTGCTCGAAGAGCTGCGCCGTCGATTGGGCGAGCCGGGCCGGCCGCAGGACGAGTTGGACTATCTCGAGCGCCTGCTGCGGCGTTACTGAACCGAAACCTCAATCGGAAACACACTCCATGAACGCAGCAGCCAAGGTTGTTCTTGCGCTTGGCATGGGCGCCGTGGCCTTGGTGCTGGCCTTTGGATTAATCACCGTGCTGCGCGCAAAAAACCCCGATCTGTCGCAGAAACTGATGCGCTGGCGGGTTGGAGTGCAGCTCGCCGTCATAGCTTTAATTCTCGGCATCTTATGGTTTCGCGGCTGATGCCGCGATAGCCTCGCGTATCGATGCCAATGCCCTTCATCCTTAGAGGCGTGCAGCGCCGTCTCAAAGGATGAGGTGGGCCCAAAGGTTCCGCCGCGAGGAATCGGGCGGGGCGTAAATTAATTGCGCAGCAGGGATGGAATCGCGATGGTTGTCCTCAATCGAATTTACACAAGGACCGGCGACGACGGCACGACCGCGCTCGGCAGCGGCGAGCGCCGCAAAAAGCACGATCTCAGGATCGAGGCCTATGGAACGATTGATGAAGCCAATTCGGCGATCGGCGTTGCGCGGGTCGAGACCGCAAAAGATACGGGCTGCGCCAGGCTCGATGCCATGCTGCTCTGCGTCCAAAATGATCTTTTCGACCTCGGCGCCGATCTTTGCATGCCTCCCGAATCGGGCGGCGGCAAAGAGCCTTTGCGCATTCTTCAGTCGCAAGTTGACCGGCTCGAGCGAAAAATCGACGAGCTCAACCAGGAGCTTGCGCCTCTGCGCTCCTTCGTGCTGCCCGGCGGCTCGAAGGCTTCGGCCGCCCTCCATCTTGCGCGCACGATCACGCGCCGGGCCGAGCGCCTGCTCGTTAAGCTCGCCGGCACGCCGGGCGAGGAGGTCGGGGCCGCCGCGCTCAAATATGTGAACCGCCTGTCCGACTTTTTGTTTGTCGCCGCGCGCTACACCAATTCCAAGGGCGAAGCCGACATTCTGTGGGTGCCCGGCCAGAACCGGTGAGCGCGGCCCGCTGCGGCCGCCACGGAGGTCAAATGCGCTAGATTAGCTTCGAAAATCCTGCCCGCGAGTACCTCAACGCGTCCGCAAAAAAACGCTAAGTGCAGTCCGCAGTAAAGTCACAAAATCCAAGAACTCGCCCGAAAGAGGCGCGGGCGAGCTGCCAAACTAAACTGCTTTGCTCAAACCCATGCGCCGCAAGCCAAAAGACGTATACGTGCTTGTAAGATTTTCGGCGGCGACCGGAAAAAAATGTTTCCCGTGAAACATTTTCTGAATAATTCTGAACAGCTTTGGTTTGATGGCTGGCCCCCGTTCCTCCCGTTCGAGTTAAGCCGGGCGGCCGGTATTTGTCACCCGGGGCTTAAAACCAAATGTCTCATATCGCTACCCTCGTCTGTGCCCCTGACCGCCCGGCATTGACAGAGGATGTTTTGGCGCGCGCGTGCAGCGCATTGACCCATCCCTCGCCGCCGGTCCGGCTCGCGCCCGGCATCGCCGCAGATTTTGCTTTCGAGCTGGCCGCGCCGGATAGCACGCGAACGGTTGCCGAAAGGCTTCGCGCGGCTCTCGAAGGCGCGCCCGCCGATATTATTGTCCAGCCTGGGCAAATGCGGCGCAAGAAACTGCTCCTCGCCGACATGGATTCGACCATGATCGGCGAAGAATGTATCGACGAGCTTGCCGGCAAAATTGGAAAGCGGGCAGAGGTCGCGGCCATCACGGAGCGCGCAATGCGCGGCGAGCTTGCCTTCGAGCCAGCCCTGCGCGAGCGTGTTGCTCTCCTTAAGGGCATGCATCGCGCCATCATCTCCGATGTGCTCGCAAGCCGCATAAGCTTGACTCGAGGAGGGCTTGCGCTGGTGCAAACCATGCAGAAGAACGGCGCTTACACGGTGCTTGTTTCCGGGGGTTTTTCGGTCTTCACTTGTGCTGTCGCAAAGAAACTCGGGTTTGACGCGCATCAAGCAAACGAGCTCCTCTTTGATGGAGAGGGCAGAGCAACTGGGCTTGTCTTAGAGCCTATTCTCGGCGCTCGTGCCAAGCTTGCTGCGCTACTCAAATACCGCGACAAGCTCGCGCTTCATGCCGGCGAAACTCTTGCGATCGGCGATGGCGCCAATGATCTCCCGATGCTAGAGGCCGCCGGCCTTGGCGTTGCCTTCCATGCCAAGCCGAAGGTGGCAGCAGCCGCCCATGCCCGTATCGGCCACGGCGATTTGACGGCGCTTTTGTACGCGCAAGGCTACCGGCGAGAAGATTTTGTTGCTATCGATCCCTCATCATAATTCGCCTACATTGTTTTATGGTGAGCGTTGATCTGAATTGCGATTGTGGCGAGGGTTTTGGCGCCTACCGCATGGGCGATGACGCCGCCATGCTCGACATTGTGACAAGCGTCAATGTTGCCTGCGGCTTTCATGCCGGTGACCCCGAAATCATGGCCAAAACTTTTGCCGCCGCAAAAGCAAAAGGAATCGCAATCGGGGCCCATCCGGGGTTTTCTGATCTTTGGGGTTTTGGAAGGCGCAGGCTGCCGCATACTGCCGGCGAGATTGAGAGGCTTATCGCCTATCAAATCGGCGCCGCGGGCGCGCTCGCCGCCTATGCCGGTGCAAGGCTAGCACATGTAAAAATCCACGGCGCCTTGAGCAACATCGCGGCCGAAGAGGAATCGATTGCACAAACAGTTGCGCGCGCGATCAAGACGGTCGGCAAAGATCTTGCTTTTCTTGTGCCCGCGGCAACGAAATTGGAGCAGGCTGGTCTCGCGCAAGGGCTTTCCGTCGCGCGCGAGATTTATGCCGACCGCGCCTATACGGATGCGGGTCTGCTCATGGCCAGATCCCTGCCTGGCGCCGTCTTGCATGATGCAGGGGAAGCCGCCACCCGCGCGGTTTCCATGATATCGGAAGGCGCAATTATTGCCGCCTCAGGCAAACGGCTCAGAACGCGCATCGATTCCATTTGTGTTCATGGCGACACGCCCGGCGCGGTTGCCATGGCGCGGGCCGTGCGCGCGAAGCTTGAGGAGGCAGGCATCGCCATCACCCCGTTTGCGCGGCAATAAGGGAGGCCGGCTTGCAAGAGGAGCCTCGCTATCTTCCCGCCGGAGAAGCAGCGCTTGTCGTCGAATTTGGCGCGGCCATTGACCCAAAAATCCACAATCGCGTGCTTGCGCTCGATGCCGCCATTCGGGTGGCGCATCTCGATGGCGTTTGCGAGACAGTGCCAACCTATCGCTCCTTGATGATTCATTTCGACCCGCGCAAATTCACCCATGAAGCGCTGATCGATGCGCTCGCAAGCCTCCGTTATGGAGAGGCGCCACCGGCCCGGCGCAAGCGGCGCTGGCAAATTCCTGCCTGCTACGATCCCGCGCATGCGGAAGATCTCGCCGAAGCCGCGGCGCTCTTAGGCATTTCGCAAGAGCGCATCGTTTGCCTGCACCTTAATGCAACCTATCGCGTCTATATGTATGGCTTTGCGCCTGGCTACGTTTTTCTTGGCGGATTGGCCCCAGAACTTACTCTGCCGCGCCGCGCCCAGCCGAGGCCGGCTGCGCCAGCGGGGGCACTTCTAATCGCGGGCGGCCAAGCACTGATTGCAGGCTGCGCCATGCCGACGGGCTGGTATATGACCGGCCGCACGCCGGCCAAAATATTCGACCCTGCCCGCAGTCCGCTGTTTCTCATGAACATTGGCGATGAGGTTTGCTTCGAGCGGATAGGTTCGCTTGCCTTCGATGCCCTCCAGAGCAAGGCCGAGTTGGGCGAAGTTCCTGCAACCGCGATCTTGGACGAGGCCTGAGGTGGAGGCGCGGCTTCGCGTGCTGCACGCGGGGATTGGCGTGACCATCCAGGATGGCGGGCGCTACGGCTATCTGCGTTATGGCATAACTCCCGCGGGGCCGATGGATTGGGCCGCGTTCCGGACTGCCAGTCTCGCCCTTGGCAACGACGACCATTCTGCAGCAATCGAAGTTTCAACGGGGGGGCTGCAAATCGTTTGCGAGGGCAATGCGGTCTGGGTTGCCTTTGCGGGCGGGGAATTCGTTTGGCATCGCGCGGGTGAGCTTATGCCCCAAGCGGCGCGCCTCCTTTTGGAGCCCGGCGTACCGCTTCAGGCGCGGGCGGGAGCATCCGGCACTTTCGCTTACCTCGCAGTCGAAGGGGGTCTGGATACGCCGGTGGTTCTGGGAAGCAGGGCGACGCATACGCGCTCTGGTCTTGGCGGTATCGGCGGGCGGAGCCTGAGAGCCGGCGATATTTTGCCCGTTGGTCTGAGCCGGCCGGAGCGCGCCCAATACTTCGAGGCGTCAATCGGCGCGCCATGGTTTACCCGTGAGCCTTTGCCGATCCGTGTCGTCCTTGGGCCACAAGACGATCATTTCGCTCCCGGCGCTCGCAAAATTTTCTTTTCGAGCGAGTTCACCTTGACGGCGGCGGCCGACCGGATGGCCTATCGCTTCGAAGGGCCGGAAATTGAATCGGTGCAGGGCTACGACATAATATCCGATGGCGCCGTGCTGGGAGCGATCCAAATCACGGGCAGCAAAAGACCTTTTGTTCTTATGGCTGACCGCCAGCCAACCGGCGGTTATCCGAAGCTTGGGGCCGTTGCGCGCGCGGACATTGGCAGGCTCGCGCAAATGCGCCCGGGGGAGGCGTGCCGGTTCAAAAAGATCAGCCCGCAAGACGCGCAGCAATCTCTCCTGCGGCTCGAAGACGAAATCGCCGGGGCAATCTCGCACCTTCATCCCTTGCCCAAAAAGCTTACCACCGAAAGCTTATTTGCCGCCAATTTGATCGGCGGCGTTTTTGATGCGCCGCCCAAGGACCGCAACGATCGCGTGTCTTGAGCCTTCGCCGCGAAGGAGCCGGAATGATTTGGAGCTCAATGTCGGAAAGCAGAGAACCGCTGCATCCGGCGTTTGACGGGCGCTATCGGTTGCCGGTAAGTTTTTTCCGCCTCCCAGACGAAGCCACATGGCATGAGCAAGCAGTCCGAGTTTGCGGTACTCCTCGGGATGAACCCGCTTTTCGCCGGGCTCGGGGAAGAATCGATCAACAAGATTGCTGGCCTGTGCCATACACATCATCTTACTGCTGGCGAAATCCTTTTCCAGAAGGGGGACAAAGGGGATGCGTTGTTCGGCATCCGGCGGGGACAGATTCGCATCGAGACAGGCTCTCGCGGCGGCAAGCGGCTAACGATGAATATGCTTGGCGCGGGGGATCTTTTTGGAGAAATAGCGGTCCTGGATGGTCAACCGCGCACCGCGGATGCAACGGCAGCCGAGCCCTGCGAGCTTTTTGTTGTCAACCGCAACGATTTCTTGAACTTTCTCGAAAGCGAGCCGCGGGTTGCGGTGAAGCTCATCGGGCTCCTTTGCGAGCGGATCCGGTGGGCTACCGACCGGCTGGAAGAGTCGACCCTGCTCTCACTTCCGGTCCGCCTGGCGCGGCGGCTCTCTGCGCTTGCTTCCGACTTCGGAGCGGATGTGTGCATTTCCCAAGAACAACTTGGAATCTATGTCGGGGCGACACGCGAGAGCGTGAACCGCCAGCTGCAGGAGTGGCGGCGGCAGGGAATCATCGAGTTGCACCGCGGGCGCATTTTGCTGCTCGATGCCGGCCGCCTCAAGGCCGAAGCGCTTCAGGACTGAACCTTCGCGGCTGCCGGCGAAACCCCGCTGCGGCTATGGAACCTCGGTTTAGCGCGCCCATTTATTAAGCGCGCGCCAGGGACTAGTGCTCGCGAGAAGCCTCGCCGCCAAAGCGAAAATCGCCGCAAACCTGCCCAAAGGGAGCCTGTCGATGAACCCGCTCAAATTGCTTTTCGCCAACGGACAAAGCTGCTGGATGGATGATTTGTCACGCAATATGATCGTGAGCGGCGAATTGGCCCGCCGCGTGGCAGAAGAGGAGCTGCACGGCATCACTTCCAATCCGACAATCTTTGAAAAGGCGATTTCCGGCGGCAAAGAGTATAATGGCGACATTGCCCGCCTTGCGGGCGCGGGGCTTTCACCGG